>JBDNFZ010000567.1:0-7200 GCA_041689555.1 Opitutaceae bacterium
AACGTCGAGGAATCGCTCAAGGCGATCCGGCGGGCGATGTTTTCGGTGGCGGTGTCGGCCGGGCGACGCCGCGCGGGGGCGGCACGCGCCAATGTGGCCGCCGAGGTGGCACGGGAAATCGCCGCCAGCCGGCGCGCGCGTGCGAAATGAAAGTTGTGCTGGACACCAACGTGCTGGTGTCGGGCTTGATCGGCCACACGGTTCCGCCCGCGAAGATCGTCGATTGGCTGCGCTCGGGAGCGCTGGAGCCGGTGGTGGACGACCGGATGCTGGCGGAATACGGGGACGTGTTGAGGAGGCCCTATTTCGCGAAGTATTTCAGCGCGACGCAGCGGGACAGCCTGCTGCTCTACCTGCGGCAAAATTCAGCGCACACGGTGTGCTCGCTGCACATCACGGGGTTGCCCGATTCGGATGACGCGGCGTTTTTGGAAGTCGCGGTGACGGCCGCAGCGCCGTTGGTGACGGGCAATCTGAAACATTTCCCGACGAGATCGCGGCTGGAGGCGGAAGTGCTCACGCCGACGGAATTCGTCGCGCGTTTCGCGCGGCGGCTCGGCCGCGCGGGCGGGCGCTGAAGCCGACGACCTGACCCGCGCCGGCGGGGTGCCACCGCCCGGTATCGGTCGGAGGCATGGGACTTACTGATTCTTGCGCACGAGCGTGATGCGGGAATCCGGGGCGCGCGGGCTTCAGCCCGCCTTTGGCGCTCTGAAAAGGCGGACTGAAGTCCGCCCTACTCTCGGTCACAATCGTCACTGTATTTTGCGAGCCTCAGTGATCGAACTTCGGCCACGTCGTGCCGGGGGCGGGGAGCCACATCGTGTCGGCGGGGATGCGGGGTTGGCGATTCCGATACTTTTTCATGAGCCGGATCTTGGTGAGCAGGAGCGCGGGCAGGTCTTCGCCGTAGAAGAACGTGTTGTTGCCGACGCCGGAGACGCAGATGACCTCGGTCTTCGCGGTCGTGAGCAGGGCGTGGAGGGCCCGCGTGTTGGCGAGCTCAAGGTCGATGGTGGCTTGCAGCGACTTTTCGTGGCGGGCGCGGTCGCGGGCGTTTTTGGCGTCGAGGTAGCCGTAGACGTCGGCGCACCAAGCGCAGACGGCGCGGAGCGAGCCGCACCAGTAACGGTAGGCGCGGGCGCGGTCGTGGAGGTCGGTGAACACGGCGAACGCGGCGGGCTCGGCGGCGGTGGCGGCGACGAGCTTCGCAAGGTCGGCGCTGAGTTTGTCGAGGCGGGGGAAGACGTTGCGGTCGAAATAGCCGGTGCTGGTCTCGCCGTGCGTGCGGCTGATGAGGTCGAAGAGCACGTCTTTGCCGAGATCGAAAAGGCTCGGGTTGTTGAACTGGAAGCAGCCGTGTTTCTCGTAATAGGCGCGATCGGCGGCGGGGATGGCGGCGATGTCGGGGACGATCGGGCGGTCCCAAGTGCGCTGCCAGCAGAAGCCGAAGGCGGTGAAGAGCGGCACGGTGGGTTGATAGGAAACGGCCTCTTCAAACGCGTCCCAAGCGGCGACGAGCGCGGGGGCGTGGTGGGCGCCGACGTGACGCTGCGCGGTTGCGAGGAGGATGTCGCCGACGGGCGTCGCGGGGAAAAACTGCGCGGCGCGGATCGCCTCGGGATTGGGCCAGTAGGGCGTGCGCGTGGTGTTGCCTAGACCGCCGAGGGCGCTGATGCGGGTGACGCCGGTGTCGCGCACGGCGAGGAGTTTCTGGTGGAGCGCGCGCGGAAACGGGACGCCGAGGAGCGGCTCGTGGTTCATCACGGGGCCGGGCGAATAGTAAAGCACGGGCTCGACGCCTTGGGCGCGCGTCTGCTTCAGCGCCTCGGCCTCGCCGGGGTCCATGGTCGTTTGGAAAAGCGAGCCGCCGATGCCGGCCTGCTCGGGGTAGCGCGGGTGGTTATAGGGCACATGGTAGCCCTTGACCATGAGCGAGGGCGCCTCCCAGCCGACATGGCCGCCGAGCGCGGCCTTGATATGCTCGTGTTCGACCTTGAACGGCTCGATACGGAGGAGGACATCGAAGTCGGGGTTCACCTTGGCGGCGGCGTCCTGGAGGTTCTTGAGAAAACGCGCGATACTGGCGCCGGCGGCGGCGGCGACCTTGTCGTGGTTGCGCCACTCGCGGATCATGTAGGGGCCGCCGTTGCGGCCGACGTAGAGCGAGGCGCTGTGCTCGAAGCCGGCACCGCTGTCATTCGTCCAGACGGACATGTAACTCAGGTCGGGCACGGCGGCGACGAGCAGGCCGATGGCGGCGCGGTAGTGTTCGACGGAGATCGGGTGGTCCTGAGCGAGCGTGTAACGCGGGAGGCGCGAGCGGAAGGGGTGGTCGATGCGCGCGCCGCGAAGGGTGGGATATTTTTGGAAAAGCCGCTCGGGCATCGAGCGCGGCTCGAACATGCAGACGCCGGGGCGCAGGCCGTAGCGGCGGCCGATCTCGGCGAGTTTTTTCAGGTGGTTGAGGTTGGCCTCGAGATACATCTCCGGCCAGAGGCCGCGCGTGAGCGGGGTCGCGAGGAAGTGGTTGAAGCCGGGCGCGTAAGTGTAGAACTGCGGGTAGTATTCGTCGGTGACGAGGTCCTCGTAGGGCATGTGCGCCTGGAGGCCGTTGACCTCGCAGTGGGTGAAGCCGCTCTCGGCGAGGGTGGCGGCATACTGCTCGGGATCGAAGCCGCGGGCGGAGCGCCAGTATTGGGTGTTGCAGCCGTCCCAGTGCGGGCGGTGCCAGCCGAAGGTGGCGGGGATAAAGAGACCGCTTTCGAGTTTGGCGCGCGCGGCGTCGGTGAGGCCGTTGGCGAGGAGGCGGACGGCGGCGAAGAGCAGTGCGGGCTCGTCGGCGGTGATCTCGCCGGCACCGTCGGCGAGGCGGAGCCACATCCAACCGCGCTGCCGGGATGCGGCGGAGGGAAGTTTTTTCGCCCACCGGCGGGAGGCGAGGGCGACGTTGACTCCGGCGCCGGGGCGGGCGGAGGCGGAGACGGTCGCGCCGGTGAGGAGGGCGAGTTCGCGGGCGGCGGTCTGCTCGACGGGGACGGCACGGGCCGGGCAACGAATCGAGCGGAGGTTGAGGGAGGCGAGGGGGGGCGCGATGGGTTTCACGGGGAGGTGGAGGGGATTGGCGGGTGCTCGGGGCCGGCGGCAAGGGCAAAGGCGAGCGGCGGCCAACGCAGACCTAAAATTTCCCAAATCGCACATCGCGCGCGGGGAAATTTCACGGGCATCATGCGGCGGGCGCGAGGGTCGGGCAAGAATGACGCTCAAAAAATTGACGAACGCGGGCCGTTCGCCAACGGTGCGGTCCGTATGATAACGCGCCCCCTCGCCCTGCTGCTGGCTCTGCTGATGACGGTTGGCCCGACGGTGGCGGAGTCGTTGCCGGCCGGCGCGCCGGCAGTGGCGGCGCTCACGGCGCCGGAGGTCGAAAACGGTTACCTGAAGTTGGGCTTCGACCGATTGGCCGGCTTCAAGTTTGTCCCTCCGGAGTTCGATCCCGCCGCGAATCCCGACGTGCAGCCCCCGACCGGCAACGAGCAGATCCCGGAAATCGTGAAGAGCTGGAGCGGCAAGAAGGCGATCGTCACGGGCTTCATGTTGCCGACGAAACTGGAAAAGGGGAAGTGCACCGAGTTTTTGCTCATGGCCAGCCAGATGGCGTGCTGTTTCGGTGGCGCACCGAATATCAACGACTGGGTCGTCGTGCGGATACCGAAAGGCGTGCCGGTAATGATGGACGTGCCCGTCTCGTTTTACGGCACGCTCAAGGTCGGCGCGACGTTTGAGAACGGCTACCTCACCGGCATCTACGAGATGGACGGGGAGAAGATGGGCGAGGTTAAGGGCTGAGCGAAGCACTCCAAAGGGGACAACGATCCTTGCGGAATTCCGGCGCCGACCGGGTCGCTCCGAGGACGCGGTGCGACTGTGAATGCGGTTCAATTTCCCGCGATTGCACTTTCCGCCCTTCGCCATCTGATCTCCCGCCTCGTCCTTCGCCTTCATGTCCGATCTCTCCTTCGAACACCTCCGCTCCACGTTCGCCGCGCAGTCGTTGTTTGAAGACAAGACTTGGCGGCTCTCGCCCGAGGCCTGGCCGCTCACGGCGGAACAACACGCTCAACTCGTCGATATCGGCCCCGCCTGTCTTGAGTTTCACCTGGCCCTCGAAAACCTCTATCTCCGCTCCGTCGCCGGGAAAAACCTGCTCCGCAACCGGCCGCTGCTCGCCCCGTGGGTCGCCGACTACCTTGATCGCGGCAAGCCCGCCCACCTCATCGCCCACGCCCGCGATCCGAAAAACCGCGGCGCTTTCCCCAACGTCCTTCGCCCCGACTTGCTCCTCACCGACGAAGGTTTCGTCATGACCGAGCTCGACTCGGTGCCCGGCGGCATCGGCCTCACCGCTTTTCTCAACCGGCTCTACGCCGACGACCGTGCGGACGTCCCCGGCGATCAGGCCCCGCAATCGCCGCCCGCGCCGCAATCCGCAGCCCGCCCGATTCTCGGCGCCGGCGACGCGATGATCAAAAACTTCCACGCCTCGCTCGCCGCCCTCCGCCCCGGCGAGCGCAATCCCCTCATCGCTCTCGTCGTGAGCGACGAAGCCGCCACCTACCGCCCCGAGATGGCTTGGCTCGCGCTCCAGCTCCAACTCCTCGGCCATCGCGTGTTCTGCCTCCGTCCCGAGGATATTTTTCCGCTCGAAGACTCCTTGTTTTTCTCCGCCGACGGCAACCCCGAGAAGATCGACATCATCTACCGTTTTTTCGAGCTCTTCGATCTGCCCAACATCCGCACGGAACGTTTCATCCTCGACGCCTGGGCCGCCGGCGAGGTCGCGATCACCCCGCCGCTGCGCGCCTTCCAAGAGGAGAAACTCGCGCTCGCGCTGTTCCATCACCACCTGCTCGGCGATTACTGGGCCGAGGCGCTGGGCGGCAAGGCGCTGAAACTCCTGCGCGCACTCATCCCCCCGTCGTGGATTATGGACCCCGCGCCGCTCCCGCCCGGTGCCGTCCTCGACGGTCCACGCGCCGCCGGCCGCGCGCTGGCCGATTGGCACGATCTCGCCAATGCCACCCAGAAAGAACGCGACCTCGTCATCAAGATCTCCGGCTATCACGAGACGGCTTGGGGCGCGCGCAGCGTCGTCCTCGGCAGCGATTGTTCCCGCGACGAATGGGTCCGCGCCATCGACCGCGCCCTCGCGCTTGCCCCGACCCACCTCCACGTCCTCCAGGTTTTCAAGAAACCCCGCCGCCTCGATCACCCGCTCTATCGCTCGGCTCCGGTTTCGGCTGCGACTCACGCCGACAACGGGACTGCGATCCCGTCCTCGGACGCGTCCGGGGAAAATCATCCCGCGGTCACCGCCGTCTCCGCCGCCGGTCGGCTTAGGTTGTGCCCCTATTATTTCGTGGTCGCCGGTCAGCCCCGGCTCTCCGGCGCCCTCGCCACGTTTTGCCCGCCCGACAAAAAAATCATCCACGGCATGACGGACGCCGCGCTCCTGCCGTGCCGACTCGTCGAGCCGGGAAGCGGCTCGGCCTGAGTCTTTTTTTCCTCACGGTAAAATCACCGGAAGAGATGGGCGGCGGTGTCGGCGGTGATGGAGCGTCGGCCGGCGACGGGTCGTCGGAATTGTGTCTGCGCGCACGGTTGACGCGCACCCGCCCTCGCGCATCTTGACCGCATGATCGTGGAACTGCCCGATTCGCCGGCCATAGCCGCCAAACTCACACCCGAGGAGGCGCGGTTGAGCGTGGCTTTTGCCCTTTATCGCGAAGGGCGGCTGTCCACGCGGCAGTGCGCCGAACTTGCGGGTCTCACGCGGCCCGCGTTCATGGATGAACTGGCGCGCCACCGGGTCGAGATGCCTTTCTCGGTCGCCGATCTCGACGCCGACCTCGCGACGCTCCGTAAGCTCGGCGAGTCGTGATCGTCGTCGGCGACGCTTCCGTTTTCATCGCGCTGCAACGGATCGGCGATCAGGATTTGTTGCGGCGGCTTTATGGCGAGGTGCATGTGCCCGACGCGGTCTGGCGTGAAGTTTTTTCGCCGGAAGCACGCGATGCCGCCATTGCGTTACCTCACTGGGTTGTGCGCCATGCCGTCGCGCCCCTTTCGGGCGGTAATCTTTGGCCGGAATCGCTCGATGAAGGCGAGAACGAGGCGATCCTTCTCGCCCGCGAACTCTCGGCGGACCTTCTGTTGCTCGACGAGGCGGCGGGCCGGGCCGTCGCCCGCCGCCTCGGGCTCAACGTGACGGGAGTCGTCGGCTTGCTGATCGAGGCGAAGCGCCAGGGGAAAATCGAGGCGGTGAAGCCGTGCTTGGAACGGTTGCGCGCGTCCGGTTTCTGGCTGGCCAACAAAGTTTTTGAGGAGGCGCTTAAGAGAGCGAACGAGTCTCCGACCTGATGGTCGCGCCCGCGCGCGAAGCTCGACCCGGTCGACAGCGATTTCGGGCGCTATCGGCGGTTACGGAATCATGCGGCTCCGGTGGTGTTGCCGTGGAGAGAGCAGAAACCAAATGCGGAAACCTGTCTGCTTGCGTCTCGTCGCAAACCACAAAGCCGTCTCTGTTCCCGTCTGGCTGCCCTGCTGAGAAATTCCGGTCGAAACTGATTTTTCCAAGGCTTCATTTCCTCACGGCAGCTTCACCGCAGTGTTTGGGAAGGAGCAGGGAATCCTCTGCCGTTCACGATGAGATAGATGATCGGATTCTTCGGTTCAGGCCACGCGTGCGCCGGGCAGAACCCGGGCCAGTTCTTTGCAGTGCGCGCAGTCCACTTCCCTGAGATCGCAGGCGGCCTGCAGGTTGAGCCAGTTTCGCGGATCGATCTGGAGAAACGGCTGAGGCGGGCGGCGGTGTCGGCGGTGATGAAACGTCGGTCGGCGAGGATTTCGCTGGTTCCGTTTGGCTTCCAAGATGAGACGAACAACGGCTTTTCGTAGGAGCCTGCTTGCAGGCAATTTCACCCGCGCCGAGTGACCACATTCCTAATCGCCTGCAAGCGAGGCTCCTACCTCGCGGCCCATCTCGTTTCATCTTTATCTTTGCCGTGTTGACAGTCCGCTTCCCTAAGATCGCAGACGGCCTGCAGGTTGAGCCAGTTTCGCGGATCGATCTGGAGAAACGGCTGAGGCGGGCGGCGGTGTCGGCGGTGATGAAACGTCGGTCGGCGAGGATTTCGCTGG
>JBDNFZ010000568.1:0-3636 GCA_041689555.1 Opitutaceae bacterium
AAGCCGTCGCGCAGGGCGTGCCGGTGGCGACGTTTTCGGGCGACGCGCCGGCGAGCCGACGGTTCCTCTCGATCGGCATCGACGATTTCGCGGCGGGCGCGGCGACGTTTGAGGCGCTTGCGAAGGAACTCGGGGGCAAGGGCGTCGTCGCGGCGATCAACGGCAATCCCAACGCGACCAACCTCCAGCAGCGCGGCGCGGGCTTTCGCGCGGCGGCGAAGACGTTTCCCGGCATCCGGGTCGTCGATATTTTTTATCACAAAGAAACCCCGCAGGACGCGGTGGCGAAGATCGAGCAGGTGATGCAGGCCAATCCCGACATCACGGGCTGGGGCCTGCTGGGCGGCTGGCCGCTGTTTACGGACAACGCGCTGAAGTGGCCGGCTGGGACGGTGAAGTGCGTGTCGGTGGACGCGCTCCCGCCGCAACTCGCCTACGTGCGCAGCGGCCATGTGCAGTTGCTGCTCGCGCAGGACGTCTATGGCTACGGCCGGCTGGCGGTCGAGGCGCTGGTGAACACATTGCATTTTAAGAAGAACCCGCCCCAGCCCATCGCGAACACCGCGCTGGTAACCGTAAACCGCGCGAACGTGGAAGCCTACGCGAAGAACTGGGAGACGTGGCTGCCGAAGTGAGGGCGTTCAGCGAGTAGGTTTATTTTAGCGCCCATGACGCGACTCGGCGGAGCAAGTCATCCAGCGGAATGAACCCTTTCGCCAAATGGGAGCAGCCTTCACCAATAGCTGTGGGCATGGCCGGCACTCTTCGCTGTTTCAGCAGCTATTGCTGCACTCCGCCGCTGTATCCAGAGACAGGACCGTCGATTGATTCCCAAGCTTGGTCGGCGGGCGCCTAAAATTATCAACCCTACCAGCGAATTTTTCGTCCATCCCGGATGAGGCTCTGAAGTTCGTATATGCGATGCACGCAATCTCTCACTTTCAGGCCGATCTTCTTGGGATTTTTGCCCTTATCATTATCGATCCAGCACAATACTGCTACCGGCTTTTCTCCGTATTTCTTTCTGATTTTTTGGGGAAGCAACCCTTGTCATCGACGTGTCGAGCATGGCCGTGCGCCAGAAAATTTTTACTGTAGAGTTCAAGTTCGAGAAAAACCTCGTCGGCCTTCCCTTTAATTTTAACCAAGAAATCAGGGAAACGCGTTTGAACACGGACTATTCTTTCAATCCCCAACTTCTCATAGCTGTTACTAACTAGGGCAACTAACTCCTGTTCACTTTTAGGCTCCCGTCCAAGGAACGGTATTATATCAGGATTGAGTTCCGCTTTGAGCGTATAAGTTCGGATTTTTTCAAATTCTTGGGCCGAGATTGGAACCAAAGTAGCCATGTTAAATGACTGCCTATTCAAAAGGTCGTTTATTGGTGGAACGCCGACTGGTTCCCCGGGTTGTTGGCCGCAATCGCGCCCTTCGATCAACCACGCTTCGGTCTCGCCCTTGGTGCAGCTTGAGAGCGCTTTTTTCGGAATCTTACCATGCCTCGCCTTACGGGTGCATTCATAGAATCCGGTGATAAGACTTAGCGAGCGCTCCCGCGCATCACTGGTCGTATAAGCAAAAGCGATCCAGCGATCCCCTTCTTTAACTCGGGCGAATAGGCGCGGAGTTTTAGATTTTTGCTCGTAACTATTCCAAATGAAATTCGGCAACGCCTCCAAAGCATCAAGGGGATGTTTGACGATGAAATATTTTCGATCTCGGAAACGAGTCATATTGATTTTGTTCCGCTGAATAATTGCAGGATGGGTTGCGCCGTTCTTTTTAGAACGACAACAGGCTGAATAGGCGCTTTGCGGTAGTAAAGAAACTAGGCGAGATTTCTGCTCTTCGGAAACAAGCCATCCGGAGGGCTAAGAGTTCGCCGGCTTCTCAGACATGGACAAGACACCCAAGCCGCCATGGTGAAATGACCGCCAAAAACGCTCCGTAGGCGGTAAGAGAGCGAACGATTGGCGGCGTGACTAGGCTGGACGAGGCGTTTTTATGAACGTGATCACGCACTCCAGGTGGTGGGTTTGGGGGAAGAGGTCGAAGGGCTGGACATGGCTCAGAGTGTGACCGGCGGCGAGGAAACCTTTGAGGTCGTGCATTCGGGTCGCGGGGTCGCAGCTTATGTAGACCACGGTGCGGGGGGCGAAGGCGAAGAGTTGGGCGAGGAAGGATTCGTCGCAGCCTTTGCGCGGAGGGTCGATGATGACGGCGGCGTCGGCGGGCGTTTTAAGCGACGGGCCGGATTGCTGACACTAAATGCGCCGTGGCGTTCTGCGCGGCTAGTAGGCGGGGCAACTCAGCTCAGACGATCTCTCCAATAGTCCGGGTGTTTGCGGGAGTGGGCGACGGCCACGATGCGCAGACCCGAGGTCCGTTCGGCAAAGACCCCAAGATAAGGGAAGTGCCGGGCCCGGGCGCGGCGCGTGCCATGCCGCCAAGGGCCGTGCCCGCGCGGCATCGCTTCGATCTGCGTGACCAAGCGGCGGATTTCCGCGCTGAAGCGCTCGGCCGCGCCGGTGCTTTTCCCGGCGTAATACTCCACCGCCCCCAAAAATTCGGTTTCCGCTTCCGGGTGGAAGATCGCCGGCTTGTTCACCGTCAGGAAAGCACCCGCCGGGCGCGCGCAAACACTTGGCCGGCGGGCACGCCCTGAACCTTGCCGCTGTCGAGTTCATCGAGTCGGCGTTTGACCGTGCCGGCCCAGGATTCCTCGACCTCCGATGCAAAGCCGGTCGGACACAGGCGGGTGTTGAGCCGTTCGACTACCTGCAGCTGGGTTTTGCGGGGCAGACGGCTGATTTCGGCCTCAAGCTGGTCAATCGTGCTCTTGCCGAAAAACGCTGCGAGATTCACGCCCGGCGGCAAGTCCGGTGTCATACCGGAGGCTGGTGATGGTTTGATTGTAGGCCGGACCGCTGGTCGGGCTTTGCTCGGAGGTAAAAACCGACCACCGGTCGGTTCTACAGTAAGGCCACGAGCCGGATTAACTCCGGCCTTTGGTATCAGGCCGGACACAAAGGGCCGAAAGGGTTTCGCCCCGCTCGCTGACTTACCACATCGTCACACGGGAGTTTTGACCAAGGTGATCACACACTCGAGGTGGCGGGTTTGGGGGAAGAGGTCGAAAGGTTGGACGTCGGTAAGCGTGTAGCCGGCGGCGAGGAAGCTTTTGAGGTCGCGCATCTGGGTAGCGGGGTCGCAGCTCACGTAGACCACGGTGCGGGGAGCGAAGGCTAAGAGTTGGGTGAGGAAGGATTCGTCGCAGCCTTTGCGGGGCGGGTCGATGATGACGGCGGTGTCGGCGGGCGCGAAGGCGGGGTCGAGGCCGGCGAAGATCGTCGCCGCATCGCCGGCCAGAAAGGTGGCGTTGGCGATGCGGTTATCGGAGGCGTTTTGGCGCGCGAAGCGAATGGAGGATTCGCTGAGTTCGATGCCGGCGACACGCTGGAAGGACGGCGCGGCGCTCAGGGCGAAGAGGCCGCTGCCGCAGTAGGCGTCGACGAGGAAACGGGCGCCGCCGGCGGAGGCTTGGGCGCGAACGTAGGCGGTGAATGCGGGCAGAATGAACGGGTTGTTCTGGAAGAAATCGCGGGCGAGAAACCGCAGGCGCAGCGGCGGAGC
>JBDNFZ010000569.1:0-1576 GCA_041689555.1 Opitutaceae bacterium
CCCACCCCCATCGAACTCCCGGATAATCCCGACCACCACGCCACCGGCCAGGCCGTGCTCACCCAAATAGCCTCCGCTCGCTCCAGCGACCTCACCCCCGTCATCAACATCACCGGCGGCACCAAGCTCATGTCCATCGGTGCCTTCGCCGCCGCCTACCAACAAAAGGCCCCCGCCTTCTACCTCGATACGGCGCACCGCCTTTTTATCCCCGCTACATCCCGCCCGTTGCCCGCGCCGCTCGACTCTTCTGTCGTCGCCTTTCAGCGTCTTGCCGCCCGCCTGACCGTCCCTGTCCTCACCGCCGCCCACGGCATCGAGAAACTCGTCCCCGGCCGCGACCCCGCCCCTTGGTTACCCGCCGCCCGCGCGCTCCACGACGACGGTAAACTAGAAATCGCCGTCCACGAATTTACCGACCGCTACCTCGACGAAGGCAAACGCCAGCCCGCCGACTACGCCCGCCTGCTCTCCACTCCGCTCGATAACATTCCGGATCCGCTGATCGAGCCGCTGTCCGCCGCTGGCCACATCCACCTCCGAGATGGCCGCTGGCACCTCTGGCACCCCGAGCCCGACGTTTTCGGCCGCTGGGCTGCCGGAGAACGTTACGACTCCGTGCAGACCTATTTTGCCGCGACCGCCCCTCTCCAGCAGCTCATCGGCTTTCTCCATGGCGGCTGGTGGGAACTCGCCGTGCTCGACGCCGCCCGTGTCAGTGGTCGCTTTCGCGATCTCCACTGGTCGCCCCAACTGACACGCCCTGACAATCAAACTCCGATCGAAGAAGACCTGCTCGCAGTCGAAGACATCCACCTCGCCGTCTTCTCGTGCAAACGCGGCGGCGACCGCCCACGCCTACTGCGTGCCTTCGAAGAGCTTGATTCTGCCGCTCGCCACCTCGGTGGCTCCTTCGCACGCCGCTACCTCGCCGTCGCCCAGCCCATCGCCCAATACGCCTTGGCTGAGGTTCAAGCTCGTGCCTCCACCACCCGCACCACCCTCATCGGCCCGTCGGCTCGCCTTCGCCCCGAGAATTTCGGCAGCCCCGCCTGAGCAGCGGCCGCGGCCGGATGTCCGCGAACCTCCGGCGGCGCGCAATTGGGGCACGCCGCTCCTAGTTTGGGCGACATGGAAACCACCCTCACCCCCCTCACTCCCATGCCCACCCATCGCGACCTCTGCTCCAAACTCGATAACGCCGGCTACCAATCCGACTCCATCGGCAAGTGCCTACGCCAACGCCTCCGCACGGCCACCAACTCCCGTATCGATCATTACCTGATGGAATCCCGCACCTACGAAGCCTTCGAGCGCGGCGACAACCTCGCCAAACGCTTCGACCCTGTTCGCGCTGTCCCCGCCTGCCTCATCTGGGCGGACGTTAAAGATGTTCGCAGAGGCGTAGTCCCCTTCCCCATCGAGGTGGATTGGAACTCCGGTATCTTCCGCGAACAAGGCAAGACCACCCACGGCATGCTGCGCGATGTTAGCCACTGCCTCTTCACCCGCGACACTCGGCAACCCATGGCCGCCCCCGTCACTCCCCGCCCATAAGCGCCCGACTCTCCGCCCC
>JBDNFZ010000570.1:0-2215 GCA_041689555.1 Opitutaceae bacterium
GGGCGGGCAATCCGGGCAGAGCCGGCAGCAGGTCGGGGTCAGCCATGCGCCCAGCGGAACACACTCCGGGCTCACGCGCCAGAAAAATCGCTCATCCTCTTGCCTCTCAAACGGCGCTCGCGATGAATGTCACCGCCCTGCGATTAGGCCGGCCCGCCGAAACAACGCTTGATTTCCAATCCTTCCGCCAAACACTTTGGACCTTTAACCACGAAAAATACCTACCTGTGAGCAAGAAACCGAGCGCCACCATCGAGCAGAAAACCGCGGCCCTGTCCGCCCACGCGTCGGCCCCCGTCAATGCCGCGCTTACCAAGGAGCAGAGGATCGAACTCTTCCGCCAAATGGTGCGGATCCGCCGTTTCGAGGAGCGCAGCCTGCGCGCCTATCAGACCAAAAACAGCCAGGGCGGCTCCAACATCGGCGGTTTCCTCCACCTTTACATCGGCCAGGAAGCCGTCGCCGTCGGCTGCTGTTCGCTGATGGGCAAGAACGACCACGTCATCACCGCCTACCGCGACCACGGCCACGCCATCGCCGTCGGCATGGATACGAAGGGGCTCATGGCCGAGCTCTACGGCAAGGTCACCGGTTGCTCGAAGGGCAAGGGCGGCTCGATGCACTACTTCGATCCCTCGCGTAATTTCTGGGGCGGCCACGGCATCGTCGGCGGGCAGATTCCCCTCGGCGTGGGTCTCGCCTACGGCGTGAAATACAAGGGGCTCAAGGGCGCCGCGATGGCGTTCATGGGCGACGGCGCGGTCAATCAGGGCGCCGTGCACGAGTCCTACAACCTGGCCGCGCTTTGGAATTTGCCCTGCGTCTTCGTGATCGAGAACAACGGCTATTCCATGGGCACCAGCCAGGCCCGCTCGTCCGCCGGCTCTCTCGCCAAGCGGGCCGAAGGCTACGACATGGCCTGGGGCCAGTGCGACGGCCACGACGTCTACGAGGTCCGCGCCACGATGGACAAGTTTCTTAAACTCGCCCGCGAGGAACATCGTCCCAGCATCGTGGAGATCGACACCTACCGCTACCGCGGCCACTCCGTCGCCGACCCCGACGACACCTACCGCAGCAAGACCGAGATCGAGGAATACCGCCGCAGCAAGGACCCGATCCAAGTCTTCCAAGCCATCCTCCTCGCCGAGGGCGTGCTCACGCCCGAGACCGCCGAGCAGATCGACACCGCCGCCCGCACCGAGGCCGACGAGGCCGCCGCCTTCGCCGACGCCAGCCCCTACCCGACCGTCGAGGACATCCAGAAGGATGTTTACTGGGAGACGGACAATCCCGCCCAGCGCACTTCCGAAGGCCGCCTGTTCTTCAACTGAGCCCAGCACTCCGGCTCTCAGCTTTTAACTCCAAGCTCTCAACTCTTCCGCCTCCGATGCCACTGATCACTTACCGCGAAGCCATCCGCCACGCCCTCGCCGAGGAACTCACCCGCGACCCCAACGTCGTCGTCATGGGCGAGGAGGTCGGCCAGTTCAACGGCGCCTACAAGGTCACCCAGGGCCTGCTCGAGAAATTCGGTCCGAAGCGCGTCGCCGACACGCCCATCTCCGAGGCCGGCTTCATCGGCATGGGCATCGGCGCCTCGATGCTCGGCGTCCGCCCCGTGATGGAGCTGATGTTCTGGTCGTTCTACTCGGTCGCCTTCGACCAGATTCTGAACAACGCCGCCAACGTCCGCTACATGTCCGGCGGCCAGATCAACTGCCCGATTGTCATCCGCGGTCCCGCCAACGGCGGCACCAACGTCGGCGCCACCCACTCCCACACGCCCGAAAACATCCTCGCCGCCCACCCCGGCGTGAAGGTCGTCGTCCCCTCGACCGCCTACGACGCCAAGGGCCTGCTCAAGTCCGCCATCCGCGACAACGACCCGGTCTTCTTCCTCGAAAACACCCTGCTCTACGGCGACAAAGGCGAGGTTCCCGAGGAGGAATACCTCGTCCCGCTCGGCAAGGCCGACGTGAAGCGCACGGGCAAGGATCTCACCATCGTCACCTACGGCAGGCCCGTCATCCACTCACTCGCCGTCGCCGAACTCCTCGCCAAGGAGCACGACATTTCCGCCGAGGTCGTCGACCTCCGCTCCATCCGCCCGCTCGACATCGACACCGTGCTGGCTTCCGTCCGCAAGACCGGCCGCGTGCTCATCGTCGAGGAACAGAAACCCTTCTGCGGCGTCGGTGCCCAGCTCACCTAC
>JBDNFZ010000571.1:0-5440 GCA_041689555.1 Opitutaceae bacterium
CGCCGCCGCCGATCTGCTCAAGGTCGCCGACCTCGTCATGGATCTGCTCCACCGCCGCGTTTCCCGCGCCGGTCACCCCGTCGCCCTTTCCCCCCGCGAGTTCGACGTTCTCCAAGCATTACTCCGTTACTTTCCAGTGGGAATTTGCTCGAATCGCTATGTAACCTATTGGGTTACTTTCCCTGTGAAAATCTGCGCAGAAATTGAGCGAGAGGTAACAAAGTAATACAAGTCATCCTCCAAGAGCCCGGCCGCGTTTTTTCCCGCACCGAACTCTGTGAGCGCGTCTGGCAACGCGACCACGAATACGACACCCGCACCGTCGAGATTTTCATCACCCGCCTCCGCAAAAAAATCGAAGCCGGCGGCGCCGCGCCCCTCATCCACACCGTCCGCTCCGTCGGCTACACCGTCCGCCCTTCCGCATGAACTCTCCACCTGGGCGCGCGACCGCCCCCCGCCGCACCCCCTTACCCGTCTTACCCTTCTTACTCCTCTTACTCCTCTTACTCCTCTTGCTCCTCTTACCCCTGGCCGCCCCCGCCGCCGGGATCACCGGCCGCGTCGCGCTCCCCGCCGCCCGCACCGCCCCCGTGATGAACCAGCGCTACGAGATCGTCTCGCGCGCCGGCGTCCTCGCCACCAACCCGCCCCTCGCCGTCGTTTATCTCGAAGGCGATTTCCCCGCCCCCGCCGCGCCCGCCACCGTCAGCCTCCCGCAGAAAGATTTCGCGTTCGTTCCCGCGCTCCTCGCCATCCGCGTCGGCACCCGCGTCGAGTTCCCCAATCTCGACGACACCTTCCACAATATCTTTTCCTACTCGCCCGCCAAACGCTTCGACCTCGGCCGTTACCGGCCCGATGAAAAGCCGGTGCCGGTGCAGACGTTCGACACCCCCGGCCTCGTCACCCTGCGCTGCGATATCCACGAGCACATGCGCGGCCTGGTTCTCGTTCTCCCCACGCCGCACTTCGTCCTCACCGCCGCCGACGGTCGCTACCGCCTCACCGGCCTCCCTCCCGGTCGCTACACCCTCAAGGTCTGGCTCGATAGCCGCACCACGCTCTCCCGCCCCGTCGACCTCGCCGCCGACTCCGCGCTCTCGGTGGATTTTCCGTGAACTCCGCCGCTCCCCGCCCCGCCTCCCGGTCTGCGCCGAAGTATGTAGTCCCGCCTTCAGGCGGTCCGCTCCCCGCCCGTGTCTAAACCCGAGCCTCAATCCTCCCGCTCCGAGCCGCCCGCATACACGCCCACGCACGCGCTCTCGTCCGAGAATCCAAAATCAAAAATCCAAAATCGGAAATCTCTCACCTACCGCACGCGCCTCCTTCTCGCCTTCATGCTCGTCGTCTCCGCGGTCACCGCCGGCGGCCTCGTCCTCGCCGAGCGCAATCTCGCCGCCGCCTTCTCCCGCGAACTCGAGCGCACCTTCGCCGCCGAGCTCGGCGCCCAACGCCGCGTCCAGGAACTCCGTCAAGCCGCCCTCGCCGAACGCTGCCGCGCCCTCGTGCGCAAGCCCCGCATCCACGCCGCCCTCGAAGACGGCGCCCTCGACCTGCTTTACCCGAGCGCCGTCGACGAGTTGCGCGACATCATGGCGCCGACCGACTCCGCCGCCCCGGGCGGACTGCGCGCCGAGTTCTATCGCTTCCTCGATCGCCACGGTGCCGTGATCGCGCCGCCCGCTTCCTTTGCCGCCGGCGCGCTCGCGCCCGTTGAGACCCGCCAGTTGGGACTTCCCCTCGCGCCCGATTCTCCCCAGCTCGGCTTCATTGTTCGCGCCGCGTCGGGCGCACCGGTCTCCGAGATCATCACCACGCCGATCGTCTCCGGCGAGAGCGGCGAGGTCATCGCCGCGCTCGTCCTCGGCTTCAAACCGTTCTCGACCGCCGCGCCCGACCCCGGCCGCAGCCTCTGGCTCGGCGGTCGGCTCTACTTCGGCGACCACTCTCGTGCCGGCGACATCGCACGCGCCCTCTCCGCCCCGCCGACTCCCGGTGTCGGCGCGTCCTTGGCGCTCGACGGCGTCCCGCACTTGCTTTTCCAGCAACCGCTCAACCCCGGCTCGCTTTATCCGCCCGCCGCCGAGGTTAATGTCTATCCGCTCACCGCGTTCCTCGACCGCCAACGCCTCCTCCGCTGGCGCATCCTCGGTGCCGGCGGCCTCCTGCTCCTCGGCGGTTTCGCCTTCAGTCGCATCCTCGTCAACCGCCTCTCGCGTCCCGTCGAGAAACTCGCCGTCGATTCCGCCGCCCATCTCGCCGGTCGCGTCCGCGCCGAGGCCGCCCTCGAATCCACCCACGAGGAACTGCAGCGCGCCGCCCGTTTCTCCGCCGACGCGTCCCACCAGCTCAAGACCCCCGTCACCGTCCTCCGCGCCGGCCTCGAAGAACTCCTCGCCCACGACCGCCTCGTTCCCGCCGAACGCGAATCCCTCGCCGCCCTCGTCCACCAGACCTACCGGCTTTCCGGGGTCATCGAAGATTTGCTCCTGCTCTCCCGCCTCGATGCCGGTCGGCTCCGTCTCGACCTCGTTCCGGTCGATCTCGCCGCGTTGATCGCCGCATCGGTCGACGACCTCAGCGCGCTGCCCGACGCCTCCGGCCTCACCGTCGAAACGGATCTGCCGTCCACGCTCGTCATCTCCGCCGAGCGCCGCTTTGCCGCCCTCATCCTCCAGAATCTCCTCGAGAACGCCCGCAAGTATAACCGCCCCGCCGGCCGTCTCCGCCTCGCCGTCCGCACGACCGCCGACGGCGTCGAGCTCACCGTCGGCAACACCGGCCGCGCCATCCCCGCCGCCGCGCAAGCCCGCATCTTCGAACGCTTTCATCGCGGCGCCGTCGGCGAGAACGTCCCGGGCTACGGCCTCGGTCTCAACCTCGCCCGCGAACTCGCGCGTCTCCACGGCGGCGACCTCCGCCTCGTCCGCTCCGCCGACGACTGGACCGAGTTCGCCGTTACCTTTCGCCCCGCATGAACGCCCGCCCCAACCCGTGGCTGCGGCCCCCCGCCTTCGTTCTCCGCTTACCCTTCTTACTCCTCTTACACTTCTTACCCCTCTTACAAAGCCGCGCCTCCGACGAAGCCTTCGACCGCCTCGCCGCCGCGCTCACCTTCGCCTCCGCCGATTCGTCGCTCCGCGCCCGCCTCAGCGGCACTGCCGACCTCGAGGCCTACGCCTTGCCTCAGCCCTCGCCCGGCCTCCTCTACACCTCCGGCCATACCCTGCTCAATCCCCGCCTCACGCTCTTCCTCGACGCCCAACTCGGCCCGCGCACCTACCTCTTCGTGCAAGCCCGCGCCGACCGCGGCTTCGATCCCGCCGCCGCCCCCGCCGAGCTGCGTCTCGACGAATACGCCCTCCGCTTCACTTTGCTCCCGCGCGCCCGCCTTCATCTCCAGGTGGGTAAATTCGCCACGGTCGTCGGCAACTGGGTCGCCCGCCACGGCGCTTGGGAAAACCCTTTCATCACCGCCCCGCTGCCCTACGAAAATCTCACCGCCGTCTGGGAAAACGCCGCGCCGCGTTCCCCGCAGCAGTTTCTCAACTGGACCCATCTCCGACCCCGCGCCACGCTCGCCGGCGAGCAAGCCGAGAAACTCAACCGCACCCCCGTCATCTGGGGCCCGAGCTACACCCACGGCGTCGCCCTCGCCGGCTCGACCGGCCGCTTCGATTACGCCGCCGAGCTGAAAAGCGCTGCGCTCTCTTCGCACCCCGTGACGTGGTCGGCCGGGCGCACCCGCTGGTCCGATCCGACGACCGGCGCGCGCCTCGGTTTCCGCCCCGATCTGCGGTGGAACTTCGGCCTCTCGGCCAGCACCGGGCCCTACCTCCGGCCTGCCGCCGTGTTTATCGCTCCCGGTTTCCGCCGCGCCGACTACCGTCAGACAATCGTCGCCGCCGACCTCGGCTTCGCGTGGCGCCACTGGCAACTCTGGGCCGAGGTTTTTACCGCCCGTTTCACGGATCCCCGCGTGGGCCCCGCCGACACCACCGCTTACTACGCCGAGGCGAAATATAAATTTACTCCGCGCTTCTCCGGTGCGCTCCGCTGGAACCAGCATCTCTTCGCCACCATCGCCGACGGACGCGGAGGCCGCTCGGTGTGGGGCAGGGAAGGGTGGCGCATCGATGTGGCGCCGGCTTGGCGCTTCACCGCCCACACCCAGTTCAAGCTGCAATACAGCCTCGCCCGCGGCCTCGCCCTCGCGCCCGCCACGACCCACCTCGCGGCCGCCCAGTTCACCGTCCGCTTTTGAACGCTTGGGCGGAGAAATGCAGCTGAAAGCTGAGAGCTGAGAGCTGAGAACTGAGAACTGAAAGCTGAGAGCAAAACCAAACGGCGAGTCCATCTGCGAAATATCCGCAGGTCGCCCCCGGCCCCGGGCATTATGCTCTCAGCTCTCAACTCTTGACTTTCAACTCCGGCCTTCAAGGTCCGCAGTAACAGCATTGTTACCCACCGGGGTTCGCAGCGTCTACGCCGACCTCTATGTTTTCCGACGCCTTCACGGCCATGAACTATTCCCCGTCGCTCCGCCGCCGCCTCGTGCGACTCAACGTCCCCGCGGCCCTCCTGCTGCTCCTGCTCCAGCGCACGCCCATGCTGCGCGTTTTGATTTCCGCCGACTCCGGCGTGATCACCGCTCCCGCATCCGCCGCGCTGAGGTCCGCCGTCGCGAGTCTCGGCGCCCTCGTTGTCCCCGGCACGCTCGTCGATCCCAAGCTCGAACTCTTCACGGCGAACAGCCCCGCCCTTAAGATCGGCGAGAACGACACCTACTCCGCCAGTCTCCCCGCGCTTTTCCTCGGCGTGGGCGCCTTCGCCTTCGTGCCCGGCGCCAAGGACGCCGCCCTCATCGTGAGCCCGCCCCCCGGCGGTTACACCGTCCAAGTCTCCGGGGCCGACGTCGGCACCGGCGAAGCCATCGTCGAGGTTTACGAAATTCCTTGATCGGAGTCCGCCCCGGGCTTGCGGAAATCAGGCCCCTCGCTCACTTAAGAATTCACCGCCCGATGCCCCCGCGTCCCTCTTCCGCCCTGCTTCTTGTCGCCAGTCTCGCTTTGCTCGCACCCCGCGGCGCCCGCGCCGAGGGCGCCGTCGCCTACAAATACTCGGATTATCGCGAAGGCGGCGGCCGCGTCACCGTCGAGACCCAGACCGCCCTCATCGAGCAGACGCTCGGCACCGATTACCGCGCGCGGATCACCGGCACCATCGACGCCATCGCCGGCGCGACGCCCACCGGCGAGCCCGCCCCCGTCGGCAGCGACCAGGTGCGCCTCGCCAAGCTCACCGACCGCCGCAAGGCGTGGAACGCCGATCTCTCCCGTCAGTTCGCCCGCGTCAACGTCGCCCTCGGGCTCGGCAACTCCCGCGAGAGCGACTACGTCTCCAACGGCTGGTCCCTCAACGTCCTCACCGATTTTAA
>JBDNFZ010000572.1:0-8333 GCA_041689555.1 Opitutaceae bacterium
AGGCATTGCGCGAGGACGGAGAGGACGTTCTTGCGGCGCACGAGGCCGCCGTAAAAGAGCGCCAGGCCGGGCAACGTCATGAAGAGGACGAGCGCGGCGCTGGTCATCATCCAGGCGTTGTGGCCGGGGCCGGGCACGCCGACCAGCGGGCCATTGGCCGGATCGACGTTGTTGATGTAGGCCTCCAACGCCGCGATCCGCTCATCGGCGGTCGGCGGCGGCGGTGGCGTCGCCGCTGGCGCGGCGGGGGCCTGGGCCCACAATGAGGTTGAGAACAACATCAGGGCAACGAGGCCCAGACGGGAACGGAGATGACGGATGAGCGAGTTCATAAGAGGAAGCCCTTCCCTAAGCATTACCGGTGCCACCCGTTGATCTGGTTTCGTCATATATCGGAGGCCGTGATCCGGTTCGCCCTGTGGGAGCGGCTTTATGCCGCGACGTTTGCCCAAGCCCGTCGGAATCGCGGTGTAAAACCGCTCCGATCTTCGCGCGAAAAACCAAGCCGACCCAACACGCGCCGCAGTGTTTACCGCACGGTGAACCGCGCCCACGAAAAAGCCGGCTCCCTGTGGAAGCCGGCCGGATCTAGTCGGGAAGAACTTCGCTCAGACCGCCGACTCGCCGCGCTCGTCGGTGCGGATCCGCACGACATCTTCGAGCGGGAGGACAAAAACTTTGCCGTCACCGATCTTGCCGGTCTTGGCGGACTTCACGATGGCATCGACCGCCTTCGCCGCCATGTCGTCGGAGCAGGCGATCTCGATCTTCACCTTGGGCAGGAAATCGACGGTGTATTCGCTGCCGCGGTAAATTTCTGTGTGACCCTTCTGGCGTCCGAAGCCCTTAACCTCGGTGACCGTCATACCCTCGATCCCCGCCTCGGCGAGCGCTTCTTTAACCTCTTCCAGTTTGAACGGCTTGATAATGGCGATGATGAGTTTCATGAGGTGGTTGGTCGGATTCGATTGTGCTTAGGGCCGGGAGGTTCTTGGGGCAAGCCCCGCGTTGGATGCGGGACCGACGCCGTGAAGGCTGAGTCCATTTAAGCAGGCGTTGTGCCAAGGGCGGGCGCGCCTTCGCGGCCGATTACTCGGGCAACACGACGGAGATGTGCAGTTCCTTCAGTTGCTTCGCCGTCACCGGGGTCGGACTCTGGGCCATCAGGTCCTGGCCTTTTTGCGTTTTGGGAAACGCGATCACATCGCGGATGCTCGTGGTGCCGCACAGGAGCGCGCACATCCGATCAAGGCCGAAGGCGATTCCGCCGTGCGGCGGGGCGCCGTAGGTGAAGGCCTTGAGCATGTAGCCGAAGCGGCTCTCCACCACGTCGGACGGGATCTTGAGCACGTCCTCGAAAATCTTCTTCTGCATCGCGGGATTGTGAATTCGGATCGAACCGCCGCCGAGTTCCATACCGTTGAGCACGACATCGTAGTGCTGGCCGCGAACCTTCTTCGGATCGGTGTCGAGCAACGCGGCGTCCTCCGGCACGGGCGCGGTGAACGGGTGATGCGTCGCCACATAACGGTTCTCCGCCTCGTCATGGCTCATCAACGGGAAATCCACGACCCAGAGGAACTGCCAGTCGTCGGGCCGGACCACGAGCTTGCCGCGTTTCTGCAGCAGCGTGGCCGCCTCGAGCCGGATGCGGCCGAGGATCGCGCAGGCTTTTTCCCAAGGCGCCGCCGCGAAGAAGAGCATGTCGCCTTCGGCGAGGCCGAGCTGCGCGGTGAGCGCGGCCTTTTCGGCATCGGAGAAAAATTTCACGATGGGCGACTTCCACTCGCCGCCCTCGACTTTGATGAAGGCGAGGCCTTTCGCGCCGAGGGACTTCGCGATTTCCTCAAGGGCCTTGATCTCGCCCTGGGTGAGGTCGGCGAGGCCCTTGGCGTTGATCGCCTTGATTGCTCCGCCGCCCGTGGCGGTCGACGCGAACACCTTGAAGGCGGAGGTCTTGAACAGCTCCGTGAAATCGACGAGTTCCATCCCGAAGCGCACGTCGGGCTTGTCCACGCCGAAGCGGTTCATCGCGTCGACATACGCCATCCGCGGGAACGGCGTCGGCAGGTCGTGGCCGAGCACATCTTTCCAAAGCTTCTTCAGCATCCCTTCGAACAACGCGTAGATGCCTTCGCGGTCGATGAACGACGCCTCCACGTCCACCTGCGTGAACTCCATCTGGCGGTCGCTCCGCAAGTCCTCGTCGCGAAAACACCGCGCGATCTGGAAATATTTCTCCACGCCCGCGACCATCAAGATCTGCTTAAACTGCTGCGGCGATTGCGAGAGCGCGTAGAATTGGCCCGCGTGGATGCGCGACGGCACCAAATACTCGCGCGCACCCTCGGGCGTGCTCTTGAACAGCGCCGGCGTCTCCACCTCGATGAACTCCTGCGCGTCGAAATAGTCGCGGATCGACTTCGCGGCTTTGTGCCGCACCTGAAGGTTTTTCCGCATCTTCGGACGGCGGAGATCGAGGTAACGATACGTAAGGCGGAGGTCTTCGTTGACCTTGTCGCCGCCGACATCGTCGAGTGGAAACGGCGGCGTGTCGGCGACGTTCAACACCTCGAGCGCGGTCGCTTCGACCTCGATCCCGCCGGTCGGCAGGCCGGGGTTCACCGTGCCCTCGGGGCGCGGGACGACGTTGCCGGCGATGCTGATGACCGACTCCGGCTTCAGGTGGCCGGCCCGGACGCCGAGATCGGCGTTGTCCTGCGGGTCGAACTTTACCTGGGTGATGCCTTTGCGATCGCGCAGGTCGATAAAGATGATGCCGCCGTGGTCGCGGACGGAGTCCACCCAACCGGCGAGCGCGACGGTCGCGCCGAGGTCGGACGGAGTGAGCTGGGCGCAGTGATGGGTGCGTTTCATGGGCGGGAGTTGGGCGTGCAAAGGAAAAAGCAAGCCCCGCCCCGGAAGGCGGGGCAAACAGATTTTCCTTCCGGTCCGGAATCAGCCGCGCCTCAGCCGACGATCAAACTCTCGCCTGTCATCTCCACCGGTTTGGGCAGGCCCATCAACGCGAGCACCGTCGGTGCGATATCCGCGAGCCGGCCGCCCGTGCGCATCCGGGTTTTGCCCGCGACGAGCCCCTCGCCCACCGTGAAAACTTCCACGAGATTGAGGGTGTGCGCGGTGTGCGGGCCGTGGTTGATCGGGTCCCACATCTGCTCGACGTTTCCGTGATCGGCGCAGACCACGGCGCTGCCGCCCGCCTGCGCGACCGCCGCGAGCAACTCCCCCACTCCCGCGTCGGTGACCTCGACGGCCTTGATCGCCGCCGGCAACGAACCGGTGTGCCCGACCATGTCGGGATTCGCGAAATTGACGGCGATGAAGCCGTAGTTGCCCGAGAGAATCGCCTCCTTCGCAAGCTTCGTGACCTCGACCGCCGACATCTCCGGCTGCAGGTCGTAGGTGGCGACCTTGGGACTCGCGGGACACGCCCGATCTTCGCCGGGAAACGGGTCGCCGCGGTAGTTGTTGAAGAAAAACGTCACGTGCGGATTCTTCTCCGTCTCCGCGCAGCGGAACTGCCTGATGCCCGCCTGGCTCACGACTGCGCCGAGGATATTTTTCAACGCTTCCGGTTTGCCCGAGATCACCTGCACAAGCAGACCTTTCTCATACTCGGTCATCGTCGCATAGTAGAGATCGAGCTTCGCGCCGCGGTCGAAGTCTTTGAAATCGTCGTTCACAAACGCCTTTGTGATCTCACGTGGACGGTCGCCGCGGTAGTTGTAGAAGAGCACCGCGTCGCCGTCGGCGAAGGTCGCGAGCGGCTTGCCGTCGTCGCCCACGATCCATGTCGCCGGCACGAACTCGTCGCCCTTCTGCGTCTCGCTCAACGGATGGTCGTAATAATCCTGAACCGCCAACGCGGCGCTCTTCGCGGTGGCCACAGCCTTTCTGCCCGCGAGCATGTCGTAGGCCTTCTGCACGCGCTCCCACCGGTTATCGCGGTCCATCGCCCAAAACCTCCCGCAAATCGTCGCAATCACACCGACGCCGATCTCCCGGCACTTGGCCTCGACCTGTCGGACAAACTCCAGCCCGCTCTGCGGCGCCGTGTCGCGCCCGTCGGTAAAGCCGTGGATAAAGACCTGCGTTGCCTTGAGGCCGTCGTCCTTCGCTTGCCGCAAGATCCCGTAGAGGTGTTCGAGCATCCCGTGCACCCCGCCGTCGGAGACGATGCCCATCACGTGCAGTTTGGCCGTCGGCAAGGCCTTCACCCGCGCCACCGCCGCCCGCCAGACCGGATTCCCCGCGAGTTGCCTTTCGGAAAAGAGCTTGTTCAACCGCACCAACTCCTGATCGACGATCCGGCCCGCGCCGATGTTTTCGTGGCCCACTTCGGAGTTTCCCATCTGTCCGACGGGGAGACCCACGTCCAAACCGCTGGCCGATACGAGAGCATGCGGATACTTCGCCCGCAACGCATCGTCGCAGGCCTTCTTCGCGAGATAGACCGCGTTGTAGGCATTTTGCTCGGCGTGGGGATTCTTGCCCCAGCCGTCGCGGATGATCAGGAGGACGGGCTTGCGCGGTGAATTCATGGCGACGAAAAAACCGCGTGAGAGGTGCGGGCACCACCTCTTTCCGCAACGAGAAAAGACTCGCCCCGCCCCTGCTCATCGCCGTTTCGACGGTCTTGGTCGATTTGACACGCTCTCAAACTTGACGATTTTGAGCCACAAGATGCCCGGCTTTTTGTTTCCGTCCGTTCGCATAGACCGCACGCACAACACCGCCACCTTGCCCTCAAACCGAAGGGTTTTCCCCGTCTGAGCCGCCCCGCCAGATCCGGATCGACCGGCCTCGGACTGAACCCCTTTCATCGATTTTCTCGCCAAGACCCCCAAGCCCGGCCTAATAGCAATTACCAGTGAGCAACGTTGCCACCACTCCAGCCAACACCGGCATCGGCGGTGCCGCATCTGCCGTTGCGGTCGTGCTCGTGGACGCGACCGGTCGGATCACCGCCGCCAACGCGACCGCTCGCTCGCTTTGGCAGGTCACCGAGGCCGAACTCATCGGCGAGGCATTTTCGTCGCTGTTCTTCTTCGAGGTGGTCTCCGAGGGACCCGACTGGCTCGAGGCGCAATGGGAGGTCATCCTCGCCACCACGTTGGAGCGTTCGGCGCGCCTCAGCATCCAACCCCGCGAAACCGCCCCGCTCGACCAACTCGTCCGGCTTGAACCTACCATCGGGGGCGCCACCGGCTACGTCGCGGTCGTCCAATCTCCGCCGGTCGCCGCCGCCGCCGTGCAACGGGAAGACGGTCTCAACCTCCTCGTTGAGCAAAACATCATCGGATTCTTCGACCTTAATTTTAAGTCCGGCCGCGTCGTCTACAGCTCCGCTTGGAAAAAACTCCTCGGCTACGTGGACGCCGAGCTGCCCGACACCCACGAAGCCTGGCTGAAAAACATTCACCCCGAGGACTCCGACGCGGCGCCCTACTTTCTCGGACGCAAGCTGACCACGGGCACCCGCCGCATCAACGTGGAGTTTCGCATGCTCCACCGGCGAGGCCACTACGTCTGGCTCCAGTCCACCGGCCTGCAGCAGATCGGCGCGGCCGGTGAACTTGAGCGTGCGACCGGCTTTTGCATCGATGTCACCGAGCGACGCGAGCTGGAGGAGGCCAGTCTGGCCAACGATTCCCGCCTTCAGGACCTGAGCGGGCCCACCGGAGCGCTGGGGGCGTTCGAATTCGATTTCGCGCAAAAGGTTTTTTGGGTCTCCCCGGCGTGGTGCGGTCTCCTTGGGCAAGATCCGGCGAACCTCACCGATCCGATCACGGCTTTCGGCGAAAATCTCCCCGCCGCCGAAGCGGCCGCCGGCGTCCAAACGTGGTTCCTCAACCGCGCCCCGGGTCGCTCCTCGTTCGTCGAAACCGTCGCCCTGCGCCTCAAAGACGGCGCGACCGTCGATCTTCTGCTCGGGGCCCACCGCCTCGTGAACCGCAAGCGCGAGTTGGTGCGGGTCATCGGCTTCATCTGCGCCTTGCCTGAAGGCCTCGCCGCCGACCCCGACGCCGACACCGCAGCGGCTACCGACGCCGAACCCGCACCCTTGTTCGAAGCGATGGCCGCGGCCGCGTTCGACACCGTCGCCGAGGGCGTCCTCCTCGCCGACACCCGCGGCCGGATCCTCTTCGCCAACGCCGCCGCCGCGCGTCTCCTGCGCCAGCCCGCCGCCCAACTCGCCGGCATCCGCCTCGCCGATGTCTTCCGCCTCGTCCATCGCGAATCCGGTCGCCCCGGCGACGATCCCATCGACCGCGCTCTCGCTGCCGAAAATCCCCTCCCGCTGATCAACGAGCACGCCCTCGCCTTTGCCGATGAGACCGTCGCGCCCGTGCCCGTGGCCTGGACCGCGCGCATTTCTCTCGACGAAAACGCCAAACCCCGGGGCGCCATCGTCGTCTTCCGCGATCCCGAAGAGGTCACCCTCACGCCCGACGAACTCGTCAAGGCCAACCGTTTCGAGTCCCTCGGTCTCCTCGCCGGCGGCATCGCCCACGACTTCAACAATCTTCTCACGACCATCCTCGGCGGCGTCTCCCTCGCCAAAGACAACCGCGACAACTCCGCCCTCGGCGACGCCGAGAAGGCCTGCATGACGGCCAAGGGCCTCACCAAGCAACTGCTCCTCTTTTCCAAGGGCGGCACCGGCACGCAGACGGTCGTCGCCGTGCGGGAGATTCTCGAGGACACCATCAAGATCGCCACCGCCGGTTCCGTCGCCGTCGTCACCGTCGAGGTCCCCGCCGACACCGACCCGGTGCAGGTGGACCGCGCGCAGATCCTGCAGGTCTTCCAAAACCTCGTCGTCAACGCCCTCCAGGCCATGCCGCCCGCGCCCCACGCCGCGCGCGTGCAACTGTGCGCCCGCAATGTCGCGCTCGCCGCCGACCAGGTGCCCGGCCTGCCCGCCGGCGACTACGTCGAGTTCGAGTCGCGCGACAACGGCTCCGGCATCAAGCCCGAATACCTCGAGAAGATCTGGGACCCGTTTTTCACGACCAAGAAACACGGCACCGGCCTCGGTCTTGCGACCGTGCGCTCCATCGTGCAGAAACACGGCGGCGTCATCGGCGTCGATTCCGGCCTCGGGGTCGGCACGGTGTTCACCATTTATCTGCCCCGGGCCGACCGCCCGGTCGAAGTGCAGGCGCGCAAGGCCGCCTCGCTCCGCTTCGGCACCGGCCGCGTCCTGTTTATGGACGACGACGAAAAAATCTCCGCCCTCACCGCGACGATGCTGACCAGCCTCGAATACAAACACGACCTCGCGAAAAACGGCGAGGAGGCGATCGTTCTCTACAAGCGCTACCTCAACATCGGCCGCCCCTACGACGCCGTCATCATGGATCTCACCGTCATCGGCGGCATGGGTGGCGAAGACTGCTTCCGCGAGTTGAAAAAACTCGACCCCGATGTCCGCGCCATCGTCTCCAGCGGCTACGACAACGACGAGATGGCCCAACGCTACCTCGACATGGGCTTCTGCGGCTACCTCACGAAACCCTACCGCGTCGGCGATCTGGGCCGCGTGATGAAGACGGTCCTGGGCTGAGCCGGGGGGGCGTGGCAACGCGCGACGCGCGCGATTCACTCCCGCCAAGTAAACGCATGGCAGAGCGCCACGCCGGCGGCGTCCGCTTCGTCGAAGGCCAGCGTGCGCCCGTGGCCCATCAGCGCCATCACCGTGCGAGCCATCTGCTCCTTGCTCGCCCGGCCCGCGCCCACCACCGCCTGCTTCACCCGCAACGGCGCGTATTCGAAAATCGGCAGCTCGTGCAACGCCGCCGCCGCCATCGCCGCCCCGCGCGCCGCGCCGAGGATCTGCGCGGTCTGGAAATTCTGCACGAAGATCGTCTGCTCCATCGCCACGTGTCGCACGCCGGCACCCGCCAGCATCGCCGTCACCGCCCGGTGAATCTCCGCCAGCGCCACCGCCATCGGCAGCTTCGGATGCACCTTCACCGTCTGGCAGCGCAGCAACAACGGCGAGCGCCCCGCCGCGAATTCCACCAGCGCCAGACCCGTCCCGCGCAGCGACGGGTCGATGCCCAGCACCACGCCCGCGAACGGTGTTTTCCTACCGAAACCGTGCCCCACCTGCGCCTCGTTCACCTCCGAATGCGCCGTCGCGGGCACGACCTTCCCCGCCAGCTTCGCCGCCCACATTTGTCTCACGTTCATCCGCGCCATGGTGTCTTTTGCAATGGGAGCGCGGACGTCCCCGCCCGCAAGCCCGGAGTCGTCTCGTTCGCTCAAAAGAGCAGCCGTAAACCCGCCGCCGCCGAGAAGAACAA
>JBDNFZ010000573.1:0-20912 GCA_041689555.1 Opitutaceae bacterium
GTTCACGATGCACGGCACGACCATGATCTTCCTCGCGATCATGCCGCTCTCCGCCGCGTTCTTTAATTTCATCATGCCGTTGCAAATCGGCGCCCGCGACGTCGCCTTCCCGCGACTGAACGCCTTTTCGCTTTGGACCTTTGTCGCCGGCGCGATCATCATCAATCTCGGCTGGTTCATGCCGGATGGCGCGCCCAACGTAGGCTGGACCGGCTACGCCCCGCTCACCTCCAAGACCTACGCACCCGACCACTCCGTGGACATGTGGATCATGGGCCTGCAACTCCTCGGCGTCGCCTCCATCGCCGCCTCGCTCAACTTCATCGTCACCATCATCAATATGCGCGCCCCGGGCATGACCATGATGCGTCTGCCGGTCTTCACCTGGATGACCTTGTTCACGGCTTTCCTGATCGTCCTTTCCTTCCCCTTCATTACCGTGGCCTTGGTCGAACTGATGATGGACCGTCACTTCGGCACAAGTTTCTTCGAGGTTTCCGGCGGCGGTATGCCGATCCTCTGGCAGCATCTTTTCTGGGTCTTCGGCCACCCCGAAGTCTACATCCTCATCCTCCCGGCGATGGGCATCATTTCGGAGATCCTGCCCACGTTTTCGCGCAAGCCCCTCTTCGGCTACCCGATCGTGGTTTTCTCCGGTGCCTCCATCGGCTTTCTCGGCTTCTCCGTCTGGAGTCATCACATGTTTACCACCGGCATGGGCACGGTCGCGACCGCCGCGTTCGCCCTCGCCACCATGGCGATCGCCGTGCCGACCGGCGTGAAGATTTTCAACTGGATCGGCACCCTCTGGGGCGGCCACCTCTCGATGCGGACGCCGATGATGTTCGCCCTCGGTTTCGTCTGGATGTTTATGATCGGCGGTTTCTCCGGCGTGATGCACTCCGCCGCCCCGGCCGACGCCCAGCAACAGGACAGCTACTTCGTCGTCGCCCACTTCCATTACGTCCTGATCGGCGGCTCGCTCTTCGCGCTCCTCGCCGGCATCCACTACTGGTTCCCGCTGATGTTCGGCCGCAAGGTCAGCGAGTTCTGGGGCAAGCTCTCTTTCTGGGTCATCTTCGCCGGTTTCAACATCACCTTCTTCCCGATGCATTTCCTCGGGCTAAACGGGATGCCGCGCCGCACATTCACCTACGACACCAACCTCGGTTGGAACGCCGGTAACTTCATCGCCACCATCGGTGCCCTCATCCTCGGCGTCGGCATCTTCATCTACTTCGCCGTGATGGTCTACACGTTCCTCAAGGGCGAGAAGGTCGGCAAGGATGTCTGGGATGCCCGCACCCTCGAGTGGAGCCTGCCCAATCCACCGCCCGAGTATAACTACCGCGTCATCCCCACGGTCCACGCCCGCGACGCCCTCTGGTATATCAAGCAAAACCCGGCTGAGATCGCCAAAGAGGACGCCGCGAAAGCCAAGATCGAGGCCGACCACGGCGGCATCCATATGCCCCACCAGTCGATCTATCCCTTCGTCGCCAGTCTCGGAATGTTCGTCGCGGGCGTCGGTATCTCTGCGATCGATCACGATCCGACCCCCGGCTTCTGGGGTAAAAAAATCGGCATCACCCTGATCGGCGGAGCGATCATGTGCCTCGGCATTTACTGGTGGGCCATCGAGGGCAACGAGGGCTACCACCTCCACCTCGACGAGGACGGCAAGGAATCCAAAGACAAAAAAGCGGACCATCCCTGAGCTTCGCCGTCAGTTCCCACCTAATTCCGCACCGGACCCCAGCCTTTCCTATCCTATCATGAGCAGTCACGCCGCCGGCACCATCGACCACCACCACGACCCGAGCACCTCGACCGGTATCCCGAACAAGAAGCTCATGATGTGGACGTTTCTCGCGTCCGACTGCATGTTTTTCGGCGCGCTTATCTCCACGCACCTGATCTACCGCCTCCATCCCGCCCCCGGTTCGCCCCAGCCCAAAGAGATTTTCAGCCTCGAGCTCACGTCCTTCTCGACGTTCATTTTGCTGATGTCGTCGCTGATGATGGCGCTTGCGGTCACGGCGATCCAGAAGGGAAACGTCAAGAGCATGCGCTGGTCGCTCCTCACCACGATTTTCTTCGGGACGATCTTTCTCGGGTGCCAAGTCTACGAGTTTGTCGAGTTTGCCACGCTCAAGAATCTCACGCTCACGAACAGCATGTTCGGCACGACCTTCTACACCCTCACCGGCACGCACGGCATCCACGTCGCGATCGGCGTTTTGTGGTTGATTCTGATGTATGTGCGTTCTTTCCAGCCGCCCGAGAGGCAGCGCACCTTCGGCTGGCTCTTCAAGAACTGCCTCCACGTCTCCGCCATCGTCGGGGCCGTGCTCCTCTCCATGTTCGCAATCTTGGGCGTGGTGCATACGATCCAGACCGGAGGCACTACCGCCAGTTACTTTGCCAGCCATCTTTGGATGATCGTCGGATTCTTCGCCACTATCGCTGTCGCCGTCTCGTTTTGGCGCCAAAAGACCGCCGTCAACTTCGGCGAAGCCAACGCCATCGACGTCGAATCCATGGGCCTCTACTGGCATTTCGTCGACATCGTCTGGATCGTAATCTTCACCGCCGTCTACCTCATCGAATACCTCTGATTTTTTACCATGATCGCACCCGCTTCCACCGTCCCGGCCCACGACCACAGCCACGAGGCCAGCAAGTTCCAGATCTACGTGAACGTCGCCATGCTCTTGGCGATCATCACCGGGGTCGAAATCGTCGGGATCTACCTGCCGTTCGCCAAATGGATCATCGTCACCGGCCTGGTGATCCTCTCGGTCGTGAAGTTTCTCTACGTGATCTTCTACTTCATGCATCTGCGCTGGGATAAGCCCTTCTGCACGATTCTGTTTTTTATCGGCCTTGTTCTCGCCTCCGGCACGGTCTGGGCGCTGCTGGCGCTCTTTTCCGCCAAGGACAGTCTGCCCTTGCCGACCTGAGCGCATTCGGAACCGGTTGAACTCATATTTCGACCATAAGGCGGCCTCCGGGCCGCCTTTCTTTTTCCCATGATCGACTGGCGCCACTGGCACAACGAACCCTACCTCGTCGGCGGACTCGTGTTTCTGGGCTGGCTCTACGCCGTGCTGGCCGGCCCTGCCCGCGCCCGTCTTGCCCCGGCAACGCCTTTTGCCCGCGCTCACGCCATCCGGTTCTACGCAGCGCTGGTGATCTTCTACCTCGCCGTCGGTTCGCCCTTGGACCAGATCGGCGAACGCTACCTCTTCAGCGCCCACATGCTGCAGCACCAGCTGCTGATCTACCCCGCCGCGATTCTTTTTCTGCTCGGCATCCCCTCGTGGATGATCGACCCCGTCCTGTCGCGGCCGGCTTTGCGCGTGCCGTTGCGGCTGCTTACCCAGCCGCTCATCTGCGGCCTGCTCTACAGCCTGATCATCAGCCTGTGGCATGTTCCCTGGGCCTATGATCTGGCCCTGCAAAACAAGACCGTGCACATCGTCGAGCACATCATGTTTTTTATCGGCGGACTGCTCTACTGGTGGCCTCTGCTCAGCCCTTCGCGGGTTTTTCCGCCCATCGCCTACGGCGCTCAGATGCTCTACACGCTCGCGGTGGTCATCGCGATGACGCCGGTCTTTGCCTACATCACCTTTTCGCAGGATATCCTCTATCCGACCTACGAATTCGCCCCGCGCCTCTTCCCCGACTTTACCGCCGGTGAAGATCAACTCCTTGCCGGGGTGAGCATGAAACTGGTCGGCTTGGCCGTCGCACTGGCCGGCTTCGGTGTCTCGTTCTACAAGTGGTCCTCCGAGAGCGAAAAAAAAGGGACCGGTCGCGGGACCGGCCCCTGAAAGTCACGTTGCCGGTGCCGCGCGCCGCTTACGCCTTCACCGCCGCAAAGAGATCGTCCACCGAATCGCTCTCGACGTTGATGTCCGCGAACAGCCACGAGGACAGGTAACGCTCGGAGGCGGAAGCGATGATCACGACGATCTGCTTGCCCTTGTTCTCCGGACGTTTGGCGAGTTGGAGCGCAGTCCAGACAGCCGCGCCGGACGAAATGCCGACCGGAATACCGTCGAGCTGATTGACCTGCTTCGAGACCGGCCCGGAGTCGGCCTCCTTCACACGGATGACCTCGTCGTAGATCTTGGTGTTGAGCACGCCGGGCACGAAGCCGGCGCCGATGCCTTGCAGCTTGTGCGGCCCGGGCGTGCCGCCGGAGAGCACGGGCGAGGCGTCGGGTTCGACGGCGACGATCTTCACGGAGGGTTTGCGGGCTTTGAGGACCTCGGCGATCCCGGTTATGGTGCCGCCCGTGCCCACGCCGGCGACGAGGATATCGACCTTGCCGTCGGTATCGCGCCAGATTTCCTCGGCGGTGGTGGCGCGGTGGATGGCGGGGTTGGCGGGGTTGGTGAACTGCTGGAGGATGACGGCGCCGGGAATCTTGGCGGCAAGTTCCTCGGCCTTGGCGATGGCGCCCTTCATGCCCTTCGCGCCCTCGGTGAGCACGAGCCGCGCGCCGAGGATCTTGAGGAGCTTGCGCCGCTCGACCGTCATGGTCTCGGGCATGGTGAGGATGATCTTGATACCCTTCGCCGCGGCGACAAAGGCCAGCGAAACTCCGGTATTCCCGGAGGTGGGCTCGATGAGAACCGTGTCCCGGGTGATCTTTCCGCTCTTGAGCGCGTCGTCGATCATCGCGAGGCCGATGCGGTCTTTCACCGAGGAGAGCGGATTGAAGAACTCGAGTTTGAGCAGGATTTCCGCCTGCGCGCCGTGGGCGGCCGCGGTGCGGTTGAGCCGCACGAGCGGAGTGTTGCCGATCGTTTCCGTGATGTCGTTGTGGATTTTAGCCATGGTGGATGGAGGGTTGAGGTTGGAGGGAGGGAAGAAAAATTATTTGGCCGTGCCCCAGCGCCGGTGGAGGAAGCGCTCCCAAGGCGAAAAGAAAATCTTGTCCGCAAGGAGGCCGATAACGAGGAGCACGAGCATGATGCCGATGACTTGTTCCATGGCGTTCAGTTCGCGTCCGTAATGGAGCAGGTGGCCGAGGCCGAAGCCGCTCAAGATCGTGACATAAATCTCCGCCGCCATCAGCGAGCGCCAGGCAAAGGCCCAACCCTGTTTCATGCCGCCGACGATGAAGGGCAGCGCCGCCGGCAAGATCACGACGAGCCAGGTGTGCAGTCCGCTTGAACCCATCGTCCGCGCGGCGCGGGCATAGATCGGCGGCACGTTGCGCACGCCGTTGTCGGTCGCGATGATCACGGACCAGAGCGTGCCCATCACCACGACGAAAAACATCGCCGCCTCCGTCTGCCCGAACCACAGCAGCGCCAGCGGCACCCAGCATACGCTCGGGAGCGCCTGCAATCCCAGCGCGAGCAAGCCCAGCGTGTCGGCCAACAGGCGGAACCGCGCGGTGAGCAGGCCCAAGGGCAAACCCAGAGCGAGGCCGAAGACGTATCCGAGGAGCAGCCGCTTCAGCGTCACGAGGATCGCGCTCGCGAGCGTGCCGTCGCGCAACGCCTCCCACAGATACTGCCCCACCGTCACCGGCGATGGCACCAGCACCGGCGACCACAGACGCGCGCGAAACAGCGCCTCCCACAACAAACCCATCGCGACGAAGAACAGCAGGGCTTGGAGAAAGCGTTTCATTCGCCTGCCTCCGTCTCGGGTCGGACATGATGTTTGAGCGCGGCCGTGATCGCCGTCGCGTGCCGCGCCAGTTCCACACTGTTGATGTCGCGCGGCCGGGGCAGATCGATCTTGAACTGTTCGCGGATACGTCCCGGGTGCGGCGAAAACAACACCACACGGTCGCCCAGGCAGACCGCCTCGCGCACGTTGTGGGTCACGAAGACGATGGTCTTCTTGCGCTGCTGCCAGATACGCTGGATGTCGCCGTAGAGTTGTTCGCGAGTGAGCGCGTCGAGGGCGCCGAACGGCTCGTCCATCAGCAGCACGCGCGGATTCGGCGCCAGTGCCCGTGCCAGCGCCACGCGCTGCTTCATGCCGCCCGAGAGCTCATGCACGAAGGCGTGGTGAAATTTCTCCAGCCCGACGAGGTGCAGGTAATACTCCGCCACTTTCCGGCGCTCGGCGTTGTCCAATCCCGGTTTCAACCGCAGTCCGAACATCACGTTGCCGATCGCATCGAGCCACGGGAACAGCGCCGATTCCTGGAACATCACCATGCGGTCGCGTCCGGGCCCCACGACCGGCGCGCCGTCGGTCAAGACCTGCCCGGCGTCGGCCTGGTCCAGACCCGCAATCACGCTCAGCAGTGTCGATTTGCCGCAACCGCTGGGCCCGACGAGACACACAAACTCCCCCTCGCCCACTTCGAGCGAGACGTTGTCGAGCGCGTGGACCCGGCGCGCACCCGAGCGGTAGGTCTTGCTCACGCCTTGCACGGAGAGCTTGGATGACAGGGCCTCGGCGGCGATTTCGCTCGGGAGGTTCATGGTTTCAGACCGAAAAGCCGGTCCAGTGGAATGGCGTTACGCAGAAAGCCCACGGACTGAGCGTCGGAGACGAGCGTGGCAAACGAGTCGCGCGCCACTCGGTCGGTAAAGTGCAGCCGGCTCCATGAACGCGCGACCAGCGCCGCCGGCACGTCGCGCTTAACTTCCGCGATGAGTCCGGCGCGAACCAGCGCTTGCGCCTCAGCGGGCTGTGCGACCAACCAGCCGGTGAGTTCGGCGTGCGCGGCACGGAATTTTTCCGCCAGCACCGGCCGGGTTCGGAGGAATTTCACCGCCGCGACCAGCACGGTCGTGACCGCGTCCGCCTGCTCCAGATAGATTTTGCCTCCGGCCTCCGTTTCCAACCGTGAAACCCACGGTTCCACCGTCCAAACCGCGTCGAGTTTGCCTTGGAGAAAGAGCTGGAGTTGGTCGGCGTTGGGCGTGGGCAGGACCAGCACGTCGCCACCCGTCAGCGTAATCTTGAAGCCCTGTTTCTTCAGCCAAGCTCGCGCGGCGACGTCCTGGGTGTTGCCCAACTGCGGCGTCGCCACGCGCCGGCCCTTGAAATCGCCAGGGCGCGCCAGATTCGCTTTCGGTGCGACGACGAGCGCCGCCCCGCCCTCCGCCGCGCCCGCCAAGACGCGGATCTCGTCTCCTCGGGATCGGATGTAGGCGTTCAAGGCCGGATTCGGTCCGACGTAAGCGAGGTCGATCGACCCCGCGAAAATCGCCTCCATCGCGCTCGGACCGGCATTGTAGGGAAACCACTGGATCGCAACGTCGGGCCCGAGGCGTTGCTCAAACCAGCCGCGCTGTTCTCGCGTGGTGTGCGCGCCGATAACGCCCTGTGCATGGGTGATATTGGGAAAGTAACCCACGCGCAGCGTGACCTTCTCCGCGCGCACTCCGGCCGCGCCAAGAGAGAGTAGACAGAGAAACCGGAGAATTTTGCCCGGCGACGTTGTCATATACTGTATTCGCCGAAAATTTGGTGCAGCACGCCTTCGGTTTCATGCAACCGATTCCGGGCCGGCCGCCGAGCGCCCCGTCGCGCAACGCTCGGATTGCGCGTCCGGCGTTTCGCCGCCGCCTCCGCCGAAAACGGCAGGGGCACGCCGTTCCGGCGCAGCTTGCGGAGCGTGATCTCGACCACGTCCGCCAACGTGTAGCGGTCCAAGATGCCGGCGATCGCATTGCGCACATCCAACATCAGCATCCGCAACCCGCAGTGGGTCTCGTCCGGGCAAGTGCAGCGCGTATAGGCCGACTGACTCACGCAGCCGATGGGGGCCAACGGCCCATCGATCAAACGCACCACCTGACCGATGGTAATCTCGCGGGCGGGCTTCGCGAGCCGGTAGCCGCCAAACTTGCCGCGCTGGCTTTCCACCAAGCCGGCCTCCTTCAGGGCCTGGAAGATTTGTTCGAGAAACTTGACGGGCAACCGCTCGCTTTTCGCCAAGGCCGCGACCTGCACCAACTCCCGCTCCACCTCGGCCGCAATGCCGAGGTTGATGAGGGAGCGCAGCGCGTATTCGCCTTTTTTCGATAGCTTCATCGGGTTCGAACCTAAACCCTATTAATTCAGTAGGAATTAAAGCAAGCCCGCAGAGATAGAAAATGGAACCGCAGAACCCGGCCGCTTTCACGAACGGGCCGCCCCCGGCCGGCTAGAGCACTATCCGGAGCCCATCATACGCAGGCTCGATCCCGGCGGGCAGCGTCGCCGCCAGTTCGGCGTGGTCGCTGAGGTGCGTCAGGTGCGTGAGCAGGGTGCGCGTCGCGCCGATCTCCCCGGCGACGGCGACCGCCTCGGGGATGCTCAGGTGCGAGGGATGCGGCAGCGGGCGCAGGCCGTCGATGACCAGCAGATCGGAGCCGCGGGCGAGGGCCACACCCTCGCCGGGAACGCGCTTACAATCGGTATAGTAGGCGAATTTTTTCCCGCTGCTCCGCTCGGTAAAGACGAGACCGAGGGTGTTCACGCCGCCGTGCGGGAGCAGGGTCGAGCTAATCGTGCCCTGCGGGAGATCGAGCGTAGCGGGCATCGGCGTGAGCTTGAAAGCCGGATAACCCTTCACCACCGGGCGCTCCATGATCGCGTAGGGGTAGATCGCGAGCACGCGACCGATGCCTTCGTCCGTGGAGTAAACGGGCAACCCCACCCCGCCGAGCAAATCGCAAAAGCGCCGCAGGTCGTCCATGCCCGCGATGTGGTCGGTGTGGCCGTGCGTAAGGATGAAAAGATCGAGCTGGCGGATATTATCCCGGATGCACTGGAGACGGAACTCCGGCGCGGCGTCCACCTGGATGCGCAGGCCGTCCATCACGACGTGGATCGAGGCACGGGTGCGGCGGTTGCGGGGATCGGCCGAAGTGCACACGGCGCAATCGCACGCGATCATGGGCACGCCTTGGGAAGTGCCGGTGCCGAGGAAAATGATTTCCATATGGGAACCGCAAAGAAACGGAAAGCCGCGCGTTTCGCCAGCCCGCAAGCGCCGCCGCGCCCGCGCCGGTCAATTTTCCAGCAGCATCGCGAGCAGGGCCGCCTCGTCGATCACCGGGATGCCGAGGGCGCGGGCCGTATCCTGCTTTTCTCCACTCCCCTCGCCCGCCACCACGAAATGAGTGTTCCGGCTCACGCTGCCGGCGACCTTACCACCGGCGCCGACGATCCTCGCCTCCGCCTGCGCACGCGTGAGACCCGGCAAAGTTCCCGTGAGGACAAACGTCTTGCCTGTCAGCAGCGCCGCACCGGCCGCCGGCACGCCGGGTCGCACACCCGCCGCGAGCAGATCGGCGAGCCGGGCCCGGTTCTTCGGATTCTGGAGATACTCCGCCACGGCCGCGCCCGTGGTCACGCCGAGGACGGACGACAGCTCTTCGGCCGTCGCAGCGGCCAGCGCATCGAGCCCGCCAAAACGCCGCGCCAGCGTCTTCGCCGCGACTCCACCCACCTGCGGCAGGCCAAGGCCGTGGATAAAACGCCACAGCTCGGCCTGCTTGCTGCGGTCGATTGCCGCCAACAGGCGGTCGGCGGTCTTGCCGCCGACCCCGTTCACGGTCAGCAGTTGCTCGCGGCGCAGGCGGTAAAGATCGGGAATGGTTTTCACCAGCCCGCCCGCGACCAAGCCGTCGATCACCGCAGGCCCGAGACCATTGATATCGACGCACGCCGCCGAGGCGAAGTGCTGCAACCTCCGCCTGAGCCGCGCGGCACAATCGTCGTTCGGGCAACGCACGGCGACTTCCCCGGCGACGCGCACCACCGCCGTTCCGCACTCGGGGCAGGCTTCCGGAAACACGTAGGGCCGGCTCGTGTCCGTCCGCCGCGCGCGGTTCACCCCGACGATGGACGGAATGATTTCACCGGCCTTCTCAACATACACGAAGTCGCCCACGCGGAGATCGAGCCGCGCGATCTCGTCGCGATTGTGCAAGGTCGCGCGGGTGATCGTCGCGCCGCCCAACCGCACGGGAGAAAACTCGGCCACGGGCGTCAGCACACCCGTGCGGCCGATCTGCACGGCGATCGCCAGCAACCGCGCCTCGGCTCGCTCGGCGGCAAACTTGTAGGCGACCGCCCAGCGCGGCGCATGCCCGGTCGCGCCGACTTCTTCGCGCAGGGCCGCGGCATCGAGTTTCACCACGGCACCGTCGATCGGATAGCCGAGTTGGGGCCGCGCGCGGTCCAGCGCCTGCACCGCCGACCAGATCTCGGCCGCCCCGCGCGCGAAGAAAGATTTCTCCGGTCCGGGCAGCCCCCAAGCCTTCGCTTGGGCAAGAAACTCGCGCTGCGATTTCGGCCGGGCTGATGGCGGCGCGCACGCGCCCCAACCGTAGAACACCACCGCAAGGCCTCGCTCCGCGACCGCGCGCGGATCGGTCGATTTCAGCGTCCCGGCCGCGAGGTTGCGCGGATGCGCGAAGGGCGGCTCCCCGGCCGCTACGCGCTCGCGATTGATCCGCGCAAACTCCGCCGACGGCAGATAAACTTCGCCGCGCAGCTCGACGAGATCGGGAATCGGGTTGGTCGCGCCACTCGCCGCGTCCTTCTCGAGCAATACCCGCGGCAATCCCACGATGGTCAGCGCGTTCGTCGTCACATCGTCGCCCTCGAGACCGTTGCCGCGTGTGACCGCGCGGACGAGCTTGCCTTGCTCATAGGTGACGCTGATCGCGAGGCCGTCGAATTTTGGCTCGACCACGTAGGCGGGGTCGGCGCGACCAAGCTGCTGCGCCAACCGAGCGGAGAACGCTTTCAGCTCCGCCTCGGTGTAGGCTTTTTCGAGGCTCTGCATCGGCTCGCGGTGCCGGTGAGTCGGAAACGCACCGCTGCGGTCGTCGCCCAACGAATCGCTCGGCGAGGCCTCGCGGTCCGGGGAGGGTAAGTCCCGCTCAAGCGCCGCCAACTCGCGCTTGAGCTGGTCGTAGGCGGCATCGGTAATCTCGGGCGCCGATTTTTTGTAGTAGAGTTCGTCGTGGTGCCTGATCTCGGCGCGGAGGACATCCACGCGCGCTCGGGCGTTTTCAGCGGTCGGTCGCTCTGCGGCGATCACGGCCGCAGCAGCGAGGAGCAGCGCGACTCCCAACAAACGCAGCAAACCGCCGCCGGCCGAAAAATCGTTCCGTGTTTTTATGGGAGAGCGCATCTTGTCGGGAAACCCGGAATTCGGCCGGCAGGCATACGCGGAGCGCCCGCCGGAGGGGAGCATAAAAAAGGCGCCCCGCCGGAAGCGAAGCGCCTTGAAACTGTTTCCTAGCGTGATCGTGAGACCGGCGCGGACTTAGTAGTCCATGCCGCCGCCGGGAGGATGGCCGTGGCCGCCGCCGCCCGCTTCCTTCTTCTCGGGGATCTCGGTGATCATGCACTCGGTCGTGAGCAGGAGACCGGCGATCGAAGCCGCGTTCTGCAGCGCGGTGCGGGTGACCTTCGTGGGGTCAACGACGCCGGCCTTGACGAGGTCTTCGAACTTATCGGTCGCCACGTTGTAGCCGACGTTGCCCTTGGAGCTGAGGACTTCCTTGACGACGACACCACCATCGACGCCCGCATTGTAGCAGAGAGCCCGGATGGGGTGCTCGATGGCGCGACGGACGATCTGGGCGCCGGCAGCCTCATCACCTTCGAGCTTGAGAGCTTCGATGGCCTTGATGGTGCGGAGCAGAGCGACGCCGCCGCCGGCGACGATACCCTCTTCAACGGCCGCGCGGGTCGCATGGAGAGCGTCTTCGACGCGGGCCTTCTTTTCCTTCATCTCGGCTTCCGTGGCGGCGCCGACGTTGATGACGGCGATACCGCCGGCCAACTTGGCGAGACGCTCTTGAAGCTTCTCGCGGTCGTAGTCGGAGGTGGTCTCGTCGATCTGGCGGCGGATTTGCTTCACGCGAACCTGGATGTCGGAGCCCTTGCCGGTGCCTTCGACAATGGTGGTATTCTCCTTGTCGATGACGATCCGCTTGGCCTTGCCGAGATCGGCGAGGGTGAGGTTCTCGAGCTTGAGGCCGAGGTCCTCGGTGATACATTTGCCACCGCAGAGGACGGCGATGTCCTCGAGCATGGCCTTGCGGCGGTCGCCGAAGCCGGGGGCTTTGACGGCGCACACATTGAGGGTGCCGCGGATCTTGTTCACGACGAGGGCGGCGAGGGCCTCGCCCTCGACTTCCTCGGCGATGATCAGGAGGGGCTTGCCGCCCTTGGCCACCGTCTGGAGCAGCGGGAGCATCTCCTGGAGATTCGAGATCTTCTTCTCGTGGATGAGCACGTAGGCGTCCTCAAGGACGACCTCTTGGCTCTCGTTGTTGGTCACGAAGTAAGGCGAGAGGTAGCCCTTGTCGAACTGCATGCCCTCGACGACGTCGAGGGTGGTCTCGATGGACTTGGCCTCTTCGACGGTGATGGTTCCGTCTTTGCCGACCTTGTCCATGGCGTCGGCGATGATGTCGCCGATCGTCTCGTCCCAGTTGGCGGAGACGGTCGCGACCTGGCGGATTTCCTCGCGGTCGGAGACCTTCTTGGAAACGCGCGCGAGCTCGGCGACGGCGGCCTCGACGGCCTTGTCGATACCGCGCTTGAGGTAGATCGGGTTGGCCCCGGCGGTGACGTTCTTGAGACCCTCGCGGTAGATGCCCTCGGCGAGGACGGTGGCGGTGGTGGTGCCGTCGCCGGCGCTGTCGGAGGTCTTGGAGGCGACTTCCTTCACCATCTGCGCGCCCATGTTCTCGTAGGGATCCGGCAGCTCGACTTCCTTGGCGACGGTGACGCCGTCCTTGGTCACGGTCGGGGAACCGAATTTCTTGTCGATGACGACGTTGCGGCCCTTGGGCCCGAGGGTCACTTTGACCGCGCGGGAGAGCAGCTCGACGCCGCGGAGGATTTTCTGACGAGCGGCCTCGTCGAAGATAAGTTGTTTAGCAGGCATGGTTTTTTAGAGAATTAGACTGAGGTTTGTTTTTAGTTTTTCCGGGGACCGCTTAGACGAGAACACCGAGGATGTCGTCTTCGCGCACGAGAGTGTATTTGACCTCGTCGATTTTGACTTCGGTGCCGCCGTATTTGCTGATGAGGACCTTGTCGCCGACCTTCACTTCGAAGGTGGAGAGCTTGCCGTTTTCATCTTTTTTGCCGGTGCCGAGGGCGATCACTTCGGCCTCCTGCGGCTTTTCCTTGGCGCTGTCCGGGATGATGATCCCGCCGCGCACTTGCTCTTTTTCTTCTAGGTGCTTCACGAGAACGCGATCACCGATGGGTTTGATTTTTACTTTGGCCATATGGTTTTTGTTTTTGGGCTGAAGGTTATTTTGGGATGTGGATTCCAATAGAGCGCAGGGTCGGCGGCAAACCGCAACCCCGCACCGCATATTGAAAATTATTTCTTGTTCTTGTCTTCGTCGACGACCTCGAAATCGGCGTCGACGACGTCGGCTTTCTTCTCGGTCTTTTTCGCGGATGGCGCGGGCTGGCCGGCGTCTGGGCCGGGCGCTGCACCCTCGGGGGACGCGGCGCCGGCCGATTGGGCGGCGGCGGCGACATCGGCGTAAAGCTCCGCGCCGACCTTGGAGAGATTCTCCATGGCGGTCTTCATGCGGTCGCCGTCGTTGCTCTCGAGATCCTTCTTGGCGTCGGCGATGGCGGCCTCGATCTTGGACTTCTTCTCGACCGGGATCTTGTCGCCGGCATCCTTGAGCGTTTTCTCCAATTGATAGATCGTGCTATCGAGCTGGTTCTTCGCATCGACGGCCTCGCGGCGTTTCTTATCCTCGGCGGCGTTGAGCTCGGCTTCTTTGGTCATCTTTTCGACCTCTTCCTTGGAGAGGCCGGACGAGCCTTGGATGGTAATCTTCTGATCCTTGCCGGTGCCGAGGTCTTTGGCTGAAACGTGCAAAATACCGTTCGCGTCGATGTCGAAGGTTACCTCGATCTGCGGCGCGCCGCGTGGCGCGGGCGGGATGCCGTCGAGCTTAAAGGTCCCGAGGGTCTTGTTGTCCTTGGCCATCGAGCGCTCGCCTTGGAGGACGACGATCTCGACGCCCGGCTGGTTGTCGCTGTAGGTGGAAAAGGTTTGGGTCTTCTTCGAGGGAATCGTGGTGTTGCGCGGGATCATCGCGGTCGAAACATCGCCGGCCGTCATGATACCGAGCGTCAGCGGGGTGACGTCGAGGAGGAGAACGTCGCGCACGTCGCCCTTGAGCACGCCGCCTTGGATCGCGGCGCCGATGGCGACGACCTCGTCGGGATTCACGCCTTGGTGCGGGGGCTTGCCGCCTAGGGTCTTCGCGATTTCGACGACCTTGGGCATGCGCGTCATGCCGCCGACGAGAACGAGTTCGTCGATCTTGTCGGAGGTGAGCGCGGCGTCTTTGAGACAGTTCTTGAACGGCGCGATGCACCGCTCGAAAAGACTTTCGCAGATCTGCTCCATCTTGGCGCGCGTGAGCTGCACGTTGAGGTGCTTCGGACCCGAGGCGTCGGCGGTGATGAAGGGCAGGTTGATATCGACCGACTGCGTGGAAGAGAGGGCGATCTTGGCCTTCTCCGCCTCTTCCTTCAGGCGCTGAAGCGCCATCGGATCTTTGCGGAGGTCGATGCCGTTTTCCTTTTTGAAAGTATCCACGAGCCACCCGATGAGGGCCTCGTCCCAATTATCGCCGCCGAGGTGGGTGTCGCCGTTGGTCGCCTTGACCTCGAAAACGCCGTCGCCGATCTCAAGCACCGAGACGTCGAACGTGCCGCCGCCCAAGTCGAACACCGAGATCTTCTCGTCCTTCTTTTTGTCGAGGCCGTAGGCCAAAGAGGCCGCCGTGGGTTCGTTGATGATGCGGAGCACCTCAAGACCGGCGATCTTGCCGGCATCCTTGGTGGCTTGGCGCTGCGAATCGTTAAAATAAGCCGGCACGGTGATTACCGCTTGGGTGATCTTCTCACCGAGGTAGGCCTCGGCGTCGGCCTTCAACTTGCCCAAAACAAATGCCGCGATCTGCTGCGGGGCGAGTTGCTCGGTCTTGTCGCCCGATTGCACCTCGATGTAGGCGTCGCCGTTCTTACCCTCGACGACCTTGTAGGGCATGTTCTTCGACTCTTCACGCACCTCGGTCAGCTTACGACCGATGAAGCGCTTGGCCGAAAACACCGTGTTGCGCGGGTTGGTGATGGCTTGGCGCTTGGCCGCTTGGCCCACGAGTCGCTCGCCGGATTTGGTGAACGCCACGACCGACGGAGTGGTCCGAGCGCCTTCTGCGTTTGGAATCACGACGGGCTCACCGCCCTCCATGATCGCCATGCAGGAGTTGGTGGTGCCCAGATCGATGCCGAGAATTTTGCTCATTTGAATCCACCTTTAGCAATGGGTGTGCCGTGAGTCCGTGGCTTTCTTTAGCCCATTTAATTCAACCTCTTATGATTCCCGGTTCGGTGGAACATCTCATCCTATCCTCAAATCTCGGGCCATTCTGTCCCGCTTGTCGTCGGCTTGCGTCCCACCCGTGACACAATCGGCGTCTCGATTGTCTTTTTCAAAGATTGCCCCCAATATCCCGCCATGGAAACGGAAATCACGGTCCCCGACGAAGTCCCGGTTATGACCCTGCCCAACGTCGCTTTCTTCCCGCAGGCGCTGCTCCCGCTGCATATCTTCGAACCGCGTTATCGGGAGATGCTCCGCGACGTCCTCGCGACCAATCGCATTTTTGCCATCGCCGGCCTCGATCAACGCCTCCTTGGCCAGCCCGGGACCATCGAGCCCCAGCATCGTATCGTCGGCGTCGGCATCGTCCGCGCCTGCCAGAAAAACCAAAACGGCACTTCCGATCTCCTGCTTCAAGGTCTCTGCCGAGCGGAAATTTCCGGGATCGTCAGCGATGATCCTTATCGCCGTATCCGTGTTCGCACTCTCACGAGCGAACCCGGCGCGACGTTGTCCGAAAACGAACGGCTCCGCGCCGAGTTGGCCCGGCTCATCGGCCTGAAAACCAAGCTCGCCGAAACCAACGCCGGCGAACTCACCGCCTTTCTCGAGAACGTGGTTGATCACGAAACCTTCGTCGACATCGCCGCCTTCAATCTTTGCGAAAATCCCGCGCTCAAGCAGACCCTGCTCGAAACTCTCGACGTCAACCGGCGTTTCCAGCTCTTCAGCCAGGCGCTCCGCCGCGACATCGCCGAAATAAAGCTTCGGTTGAAACTGCAAGGCGGCTTGGCGGACGACCGCATCGCCGACAACTGACCCGGCCCCGACCGATCCGCTCTCCGGAAAAGTTCGGCGAAGCGCTTGGAAAATGGAGCCGACAATCGGACTTGAACCGATGACCTGCTCATTACGAATGAGCTGCTCTACCAACTGAGCTATGTCGGCGCGCTTCACGCCAGAAGAGCGGAAGAAACTCGCCACCCCTGCAAGGGCAAGCCTCATTTTCCCTCCCAATCTTCCCCTGTGACGTCTCTCTCCACCGATCTCTTCGACTACCATTTGCCCGAGCGGCTCATTGCGCAAACCCCGGTCGCCCGCCGCGACCAATCCCGCCTCTTGGTCGTCGACCGCGCCACCCGCTCACTGGCCCACCACAGCTTCTCGGACCTCCCGCGTTTCCTCCGCCCCGGCGACACCCTTTTTCGCAACAACGCGGCCGTCCTTCCCGCACGTCTCCACGCCCGCCGGCCCACCGGGGGACAGGTCGAGTGCCTGCTCCTGCGCCCCGCCGAGGGCGCTGAGGGCCAGACTTGGCTCTGCTTGGTCAAACCCGGGAAAAAGCTGCCCGTCGGCGCCACGTTTGCCGATCCCGGCGGCGCCTTCACGGCCGAGATCGTCGCGCGCGCGCCCGACGGTTCCGCGAGTGTGCGCTTTACCACCCCGGGCGACGAGCCGGTCACCGCCCTTGCCAACCGTCTCGGCGAGGTCCCGCTCCCGCCCTACATCACCCGCCCGGCCGACCCCGAAAATCCCTCGAATCCGACCGAGCTCGACCGCGAGCGCTATCAGACCGTCTACGCCAACCGCGAACGGCAGGTCGCCGTCGCCGCGCCCACCGCCGGGCTGCACTTTACGCCGGAGTTGCTTGCGACCTTGCAATCCCAAGGCGTCCTCACCGCCGACCTCACGCTTCACGTCGGGCTCGGCACCTTCAAACCGATCACCTCCGCCGCCATCGCGAGCCACACCATCCACCGCGAACTCTACGAAATCCCGGTCGCGACCCAACGCGCGCTGTTCCCGCCCCTCGGCGGACGGCGGATCGCAGTGGGGACCACCTCGGTCCGCTCCATCGAGGATTTTCTCGCCGGGAATGCTGCGCCGCTGGACCGTCCGCACATCGCCGAGGCCGGCATCTACATTTACCCGCCGCGTCCGTTTCTCGGCGTCGACGCCCTCATCACCAACTTTCACCAACCCCGTTCCACCCTTCTCTGTCTCGTGGCGTCGTTTCTGGCCCCCCGCTCGACCGACGGCATCGCCTGGCTGCAACAGATCTACGCCGAGGCCATCGCCCGCGAATACCGGTTCTTCAGCTACGGCGACGCGATGCTGATCCTGTGACGCTGCGGTGAAAAAACGCCTCCGACTTGCTTTGACATCGAACCACGCTCATCCGTCGTTTCCCTCCGCCGATGATCCCCGCCCCCCGCCTCCTCAAATTCGCCGGACTCGCCCTTGTCGGCGCCACTCTCGGCTTTTGGGCGGCCAAGGGCGCGCACCTCGGCTGGAGCCAAAACCGCGTGCCCGTCGCGAAGACCGACGAGATCACCGGCATTGTGTTCACGACCTATGAGGAGCGTTTCGTGCCCGGGGTAGAATTCCTCGGCACCGGCCTGATCCTCGGGGCCGTCTGTCTCGGCATCGCCTTTTTCCTTCGTCAGAAAAAACCAACCGCATCCAACTCATGAAAAAACTCGTCCTCGCCTCCCTCGTCTCCGCCGCCCTCGCCGCCGCCGCCCACGCGGCGCCCACGTCCTTTGATTTCAAGGACCCCAAGGGCGTGAACACCCTCCAGTTCTCCCTCGATTCGGTCCTCGAACCCATCGCCGGCACCGCCGCCGGTGTGACCGGGACCGTCGCCTTCGACCCGGCCAATCCCGCCGCCACCACCGGCAAGATCGTCATCGCCACCAAGTCCTTGGTCGTCCCCAACGCCACCATGAACGAGCACTTGCTCGGCAACAACTGGCTCGATGCCGCCGCCAATCCCGAGATCACCTTCCAACTCACCGCTCTCGAGGGCACGAAGACCGCCGGTAACGTCACCACCGCCGTCGCCACCGGCAAATTCACCCTCAAGGGCGTCACCAAGGACATCAAGGTCCCCGTCAAACTCACGTTTCTCCCCGACTCCTTCGGCAAACGCATCAACAAACCGGAGGTCAAGGGCGACCTCCTTGTCCTCCGCGGCGAATTCATGGTGATGCGCGGCGACTACGGGATTCAACCCGGCAAGAACGAGGACAAGGTCAACCCCGAGATCAAGATCACCATCGCGATCGTCGGCAGCGCCCCCAAAGCCTGATTTTCCCTCTCGCTTTCTTTGCAATCGAGGACGGCCCGAAAAGGCCGTCCTTTCTTTTTGCCCGCGCCCGCGCCAACGTTCCCATCATGACCGACGATGAACTCCAAACCCTGGTCGAAGACGCCACCGCCGACTTCGCCATGGGCGAGACCGACGCCGCCATCGCCAAACTTGCCCGCGCCACCGCCGCCGCTCCCGCGTCTTTCGAGGCATGGCACGCCCTTTCCGAGGTCAACTTCTCCCTCCGCCACCTCGACGCCGCCCTCGCCGCCGGCGAACGCGCCCACGCCCTCCAGCCCGCCGATCTTTTCATCAACACCACCCTTTCCCGCATCTGGATGGAACGCGGCGACAAGGCCCGCGCGGAACACTTCGGCGCCCAAGCCAAGATCCAAAGCTGGAAAGAACAGCTCAAATCCCCGCCTTCCGCCGACGCCGATTCCTCACCCTGACCGGCCCGTTGACACGCCCTCCCGCCCCTCCGTAATTTCTTCTCCTTATGGAAGCTCCGGCCTACGTCCTCGAATTCGAAAAGCCTCTCCGCGAACTCACCCAACAGCTCGAAGAATTGCGCCAACGTTCGCTCGAGACCAACGTGGACCTGGCCCGTGAAATCCACGGTATCGAGAAGAAGATCGAGGCCACCCGTCGCGAAATCTACTCGGCCCTCACGCCTTGGCAGAAGGTCCAGATCGCCCGCCACCCGAAGCGACCCTACGCCCTCGATTACGTCGGCCTCATCTGCACCGGCTTTCAGGAACTCCATGGCGACCGCCAGTTCAACGACGACCGCGCCCTCGTGGGCGGCACCGCGTTTTTTAACGGCGATGCCGTCATGATCATCGCCCAGCAAAAGGGCCGCGACACCAAGGAGAAGATCGCCCGCAACTTCGGGATGGCCCAGCCCGAAGGTTACCGCAAAGCCCTCCGGCTGATGAAAATGGCCGAGCGCTTCGGCCTGCCCGTGCTGTCTTTCATCGATACGCCCGGTGCCTTTCCCGGCATCGAATCCGAGGCGCGCCACGTCTCCGAGGCCATCGCCGTCAATCTCCGCGAGATGGCAAGGCTCAAGACCCCCACCATCTCCGTCATCGTCGGCGAAGGCGGGTCCGGCGGCGCGCTCGGCATCGGCGTCACCGACCGCGTGCTCACCTTTGAGAACAGCTACTACTCCGTCATCTCCCCCGAGGGTTGCGCCGCCATCCTTTGGAAGGACGCCGCCGCCGCGCCCAAGGCCGCCGCCGCGCTCAAGCTCAGCGCCGATCACCTCGAGAAGATGGGTATCGTGGACGAGGTCATCCCCGAGCCGTTGGGCGGCGCGCACAACGACCCCGCCGCCGCCGCCGCCGCGTTGAAATACGCCCTTCAAAAGCATTTCAACGACCTCCGCGCCCTCGACACCGCCAAGCTGCTCGACTCCCGCTACGAACGCTATCGCCACCTCGGCGTCTACGTCGAAGCCGGCGCCACGCGCAGTTAAGTCCGACAACGCCGCGGGCTGGAGCCGCGCGCCCCGAGCCGGCCCATGTGCGTTCGCGCCCTCACTTTCGCACCGTCAGCAACTCGATCTTCTCGGCCCGCGCCATCGCCGGGCTGATTTCCACCACCGCCCCGGAGAGCCGCACATCGCCCTCCGCGACCTCGAAGCGCTTCGGCATCCCGTCGATAAATCGCGATACCACCGGCGCCACCTCTCGCCCCAGCACCCCCGCATACGGCCCCGTCATGCCCACGTCGCACATGAACGCCGTGCCCTTCGGCAACACCGTCGCATCCGCCGTCGGCACATGGGTGTGTGTGCCCAACACCGCCGTCACCCGCCCGTCCAGATGCCAGCCGAGCGCGATCTTCTCGCTCGTCGCCTCGGCGTGGATCTCCACTATGATCGCATCGGCCTGGCCCTTCAATTGTTCGATCATCCGGTCCGCGCAGAGAAACGGGCAATCCGCCCTCAGGTTCATGAAGGTGCGGCCGAGCACCGTGAACACCGCGACCCGAAAGCCCCGTTTTTCGATGATCACGTGATCCCAACCGGGATTGGATTTCGGCAGGTTCGCCGGCCGGCACACATGCTCCATCCCGCCGATTTCCGTCTCCCAGCCGCGCTGGTCCCACACGTGATCTCCCAGAGTGATCGCATCGACCCCGCTCTCAAGGATCGACCTCGCCAGCTTGCCCGTGATGCCCGCGCCCGCCGCGACGTTTTCCGCGTTAGCGATCACGAAATCTAGCCCGAGCTCCTGCCGCAGCCGCGGCACCCGCTCCATCACCATGTCCCGCCCCGGCCGGCCCACGATGTCGCCGATAAACAACAATTTTAGCATCGCGCCAACGTGCGCCCCGCCCGGAACCCCGCCAACCCAAATTTCCGCCCCCCACACTCCGCACTCCCCACTCCGCAGTCCGCATTCCCCACTCCGCACCCTCGACTCGCGCCCTAGCGCACGA
>JBDNFZ010000574.1:0-6841 GCA_041689555.1 Opitutaceae bacterium
AAATCGGCCGGCAGGTCACGGTGGGCGCAACATCCGGCGTGATGCGCGACGTGGCCGAGAAGGAGACGGTGCTCGGCTACCCGGCGGTGCCCGACAAGCAGGCGAAGCGCCAGTGGGTCGGCATCCAGCGCCTGCCTGAGATGATCGTGAAGCTGCGCGAGTTGGAGAAACAAGTCGCGGCGCTCACCGCCAAGGCGGGCTAGGGCTGAGGGAGGAGGCGTGAGGTGTGAGGCTTGAGGGACGGCGCGCGAGGGGGGAGGGACGGCGGGCGGGATCGGGGTGGGGCGCGTTGACCTCAACGCGATCCACTCGGCGCGGTTTGCGACAAACGGTTCCGCCGTAGGCAGCGCACTTGCGCGCGCCAAACCGCGCCCGCAAGCGGGCTGCCTACGCTTATACGGAAGACTGCTCTTCGCCGGGGGCCGCGGCGGCAGTGGCGCGAGCGCGGTTGCCGTGATCTTCGGCGCGCGGAGCCGTTCGGCGCGTTGGGGTTGGCGCGCTCCACCCGGCGCGGGTTACTGCGGCAAGGCGTAGATGTCGGCGAGGGCCTCGCCGGCGGCGCCGGTCGTGCTGACTTCGAGCGTGTAGAGGCCGGGCGACAGCGTGAGCACGACCGCGGCGTCCTTCGTGCCGGCGTCCAGGGCAAAGGCGCCCGTGGCGGCGGCGGCGGTCGCGATCTCCGCGCCGCTCCAATCTAGGTTGGTCGCGATGAGACCACCGGCGGAATCGTAAATGCGGAGCGTCGGGTCGGCCAGCGCGCCGGTGACGGCAAACTTCGCCAAGGTGGGACCGATGCCACGCACCAGCACGCGTTGCACGGTGCCGGCGTCACCCGTGATGACGAGGCCGCCGACCAACGGACGACCGGGGGCAACGGGCGCCCGGGCGGACAGGTTGATCAAGCGCGCGTTGGCGGCGCCCGGCGCGGCGTCGGCCGCGTAGACTTCCGTGAGGACGGTGCCGCCCCGGCCGGTGTCGTCGGTGACTTCCACCGTGTAGCTTCCGGGCGCGAGGGTCGCGCTCACGGCGGCATCGGCGCTGCCCGCCGCGAAGGGGAAGCCGCCGAGGCGCGCGGCGAGGGCCGCGAGGGCCGACTGGTCGGCCCAACCGGCGTTTTCATGGATGCGGGCGCCGGCGGCATTGAAGACGCGGAGGCGCGGGCGCGCGACGGGGTCGGCGACCGCGAAGGCGGCGAGCGCGGGGCCGGCGGCGCGAATCAGCACGGGTTTGGCGGTCGCGCCGGTGATAACGAAGCCGGCGGTGGTCGCACCGGAGCCGGCGATGCTCGCGCGGGCGGAGAGGTTGTAGAGGAGCGCCGCGCCGGTGTTGGCCGAGCCGGGCGGATTCACGGTGACGGCGATCTCGCGGGCCACGATGCCGCCGGCGCCGGTCGAGGTGACGGTGACGGCGTAAACGCCCGCCGTCGCGGTCACGCCGGAGATGACGCCCGTCGCGGGGTCGATAACGAAGCCGGGAGGCAGACCTTCGGCGGAAAAGACGGCGGCCGACGCAGCGATCGGAGCGGCGGTGGCGAGGCGGAATTCACCGCCGGTGGTCGCGCCGATGGCGCCGGCGGAGTTGAAGACCGGGACGACGGAGAAGTTGAAGGCCTGCACGCCGCGAAGCAGGCCGGCACCGGCACCGGAAGCGCGGACGTAGAAGGTATCGGACGCAGGGAAAGTGAGGCCGTTGAGCTGCCAGTTGCCGCCGGTGCCGACGCGGGTGGCGTTGCCGAGAGGGGTCCAGTTGGCGGCGTCGGAGGAAAACTCAAACCGCACGCCGGTGATCTCGGGGGCGGTGCCGGTGCGCTGCCAGGTGATCGTGGTGCGGTTGGCGCCGGCGACGATGGTCTGGGCGGCGGGCGCGGTGCCGGCGAGGCGGGCGAGATTGTAGCGGGACTGGCCGCCGGCAGCGGTGAAGGTGCCGCCGAGAACGGGAGCGCCGTCGGCTTGGAGGATGGCGGAGAAGACGGTGCCGTTGGCCCCGGGGTTGAAGCCGGCGTCGAGGGTGCCGTCGGCGTTAAGCCGGGCGATGTTGGCCCGCGGCGCACCGGCGACGGAGGTGAAGGTGCCGGCGATGATCACGCGGCCGTCGACCGAGGCGGCGAGGCTGCGGACCGTGCCGTCGGCCACGGCGGCGGTGAAGGTGGTGTCGAGCGACCCATCGGCATTGAGCCGGGCGAGGCGGGAGCGCGGGCTGCCAGCGACGCTGGTGAAGGCGCCGGCGACCAAGATGCGTCCGTCGGGGCGGACCAAAACGGCGCTCACGGCGGTGTTGACCGCCGGGGCAAACGCGGCGTCGAGGGTGCCGTTGGCGTTGAGGCGGGCGAGGTTGGAGCGGGCCGTGCCGCCGACGTTGGCGAAGGCGCCGCCGACAATGATCCGGCCGTCGGTTTGGACGGCAAGCGCGGCCACGGGCCCGTCGAGGTTGGGATTGAAGGCGGCGTCGATCGCGCCGCCGACGGCGAGGCGGGCGAGGCGGTTGCGGGGCAGGCCGGCGATGCTGGTGAAGTTGCCGCCGACGAGGAGGGCGGTGTCGGCCTGCTGAACGAGCGCGGCGACGGCACCGTTGGGGTTGGGCGTGAAGAAAGGCGAGGCGTTGCCGTCGCCGTCGAGGGCGGCGAGGTTGGCGACGGGCGCGCCGCCGATGTTGGCAAAGGCACCGCCGACGATGAGGCTGCCGTCGGGTTGCAGGCCGTTGAAGAGGCCGCCCGCGAGCACGCTGCCATCGGCGAGGGCGGCGACGGCGTAGACGGCACCGTTGGGGCCGGGATTGAAACCGGGGTTGATCTGGCCGTCGCTGTTGATGAGCGCGAGGCGGGTGCGGGTGGTGGGGAAGGCCGCGCCATTGGGGCGGAAGGCGGAGAAATCGCCGCCGACCACGATCGTGCCGTCGAGGGAAGAGGCGAGGGCGTTGACCGGGCCGTTGGCGGAAGGGTCGAAATTGGAATCGAGGGTGCCGTCGGTGTTCAGGCGGGCGATGAAGGCGCGGTTGTAGGTGGCGAGCTCGTCGGGCCGCACCCCGAAGAAGGCACCGCCGATGATCGGTTTCTGGTCGGCGGCCTGGACGGCGATGGCGTTGACGGTGCCGGTGGGGCCCGGGTTGAAGCCGGTGTCGAGAGTGCCGTCGGTATTGATCCGGGCCATGTTGCTGCGCCCGACCGCGGTGCCGGTCGCACCGGGCTGAAAGGTGGAGAAGGAACCGCCGACGAGGACCTTGCCGTCGGACTGGAAGGTGAGCGCGAAGACGGTGCCGTTGGCGGTGGGGTTGTAGGCCGTGTCGAGGGAGCCGTCGGCGTTGAGGCGGGCGATGTAGCTGCGGCCGGTGGTCGTGCCGGTGGCGCCGGGCTGGAGGGTGGTGAAATCGCCGCCGAGGATCAGCTTGCCGTCGGACTGGAGCGCGAGGGCGCGGACGTTGGCCCCGGCGGTGGGGTTGTAGGCGGTATCGAGGGAGCCGTCGGCGTTGAGGCGGGCGATTCGGCCGCGGGCGACGGTGTTGACCTGGTCGAAGGAGCCGGCGAGGACGAGCTTGCCGTCGCTCTGGAGCGCGAGGGCGAAGACGCTGCCGTTGATGAGCGGCTTGTAAGAGGAATCGAAGCTGCCGTCGCGGTTGAGGCGCGCGAGGTTGGAGTTGGTAAGGCCGGTTTGGTTGGTGAAGGCGCCGGCGACGATGATCCGGCCGTCGGGTTGGAGAAGCACCGCGCGGATCTCGCCGATGAGTTGGCGGACGCCGAAATGGTCGAAGGCGTTGCGGAGCGAGCTGTCGCGTTCGAACCATCCGAAATTGGCGGTGGTGGCGAGGGAGACGCCGCGGGCGGGCTGCACGAGAAGGGCGGCGACGGGTCCGTCGGGGTTGGGGGCGAAGGCGGTGTCGGCGGCGCCGGCGGCGGTGAAGCGGGCGAGGTTACGGCTGGTGGCGCCGGCGAAGTTGGCGAACGCACCGGCGACGAGCAGGCGGGTATCGGGCTGCACGGCGAGCGCGATGATCTGGCCGACGTTGGCCGGGGTGACGGCGGGGTCGAAAGCGCCGTCGACCGTGCCGTTCGCGTTAAGGCGGACGATGCGGTTGGGCGCGAGCACGAGGCCCTGGCCGGCGGGGGTGAGGGCGCTGAAGCCGCCGCTCACGATGACGCGACCGGCATTGGCCCCGGCGGTGAGGACGGTGATCGCGTTGACCTGGCCGCCGGCGTTGGGGTTGAAGGCGGTGTCAACGGAGCCGTCGGTATTAAGACGGGCGATGCGGTTGATATCGACGGTCTTGGCGAGGTCGTCGCCGTTGCGGAAGAAACTGAAGAGACCGCCGGCGATGATTTTTCCGTCGGCTTGAAGCGAGAGGGCGTTGATCTGGGAGGAGGCACGCGGGTTGTAGGCGGTGTCGACCGTGCTGTCGGAATTGAGGCGGACGATGAAGTAGCGGATGGTGGTGGTCGTGGCGCCCTTCGGGACGAGGAAATTAAACGCGCCGCCGAGGACGACCTTGCCGTCGGTCTGGACGACTTGGGCGAGGACGGGGCCGTTGGGCTGGGGGTCCCAAGCGGTGTCGACGGTGCCGTCGGAATTCAGGCGGGCCGAGTAGGCGCGACCGGTGGAGGAGTTTCCGGCGTTGGGCGTGAAAAAAGTGAAGCCGCCTCCGACGAGGATTTTGCCGTCGGAGAGGACGGTGATGACGTTGGGCGCGCCGTTGGCGCCGGGGTTGAAGCCGTCGAGGGTGCCGTCGGCGGTGAGGCGGGCGAGGGAGCCGCGCGCGGTCGTGGCCGAGGTGCCGTTGGGCTGAAAGGCGGAGAAGGCTCCGCCGATCAAAATTTTGCCGTCGGGTTGCGCGGCGAGGGCGGTGATCTGGCCGTTGGGCGCGGGATCGAAGCCGGTGTCGACGGAGCCGTCGGCGTTGAGGCGGGCGACGAAGCGGCGGGCGACGCCGCCGATATTGGTGAAGGCACCGCCGATGACGATCTGGCCGTTGGCCTGCACGGCGATCGCGGTGACGGCGTCGTTGGCGAGGGGGGCGAACGCGGTGTCGACGGTGCCGTCGACGTTGAGGCGCGCGAGGTAGTTGCGGGTGAGCCCGCCGAAGACGGTGAAGACCCCGCCGACGAGGACCCGGCCGTCGGCCTGCACGGTCTGGGTGAGGATGCGGCCGTTGGCGGAAGGATCGAGGGTGGTGTCGACGGAGCCGTCGGCGTTGAGCCGGGCGACGTGGTTGCGGTTGACGGGATTGGGGCTGGCGCCGGCGCGGAACTGGGTGAAATACCCGCCGGCGACGATCTTGCCGTCACCGAGGAGGGCGAGGGTCTGCACCGCGCCGTTGGCGGCGGTGTTGAAGGCCGGGTCGAGGGAGCCGTCGGGCAACAGGCGGGTCACGAAGGAGCGGGCCGAGGCGGCGGGATCGTTGTTGGGGCGGAGGGAGGTGAAGGCGCCGCCGACGAGGACGGAGCCGTCGGGTTGGACGAGCAGGGCGTTGACGGGGGCGTTGGCGTTGGGGTTGAAGGCGCCGTCGAGGGTGCCGTCGGCATTGAGCCGGGCGATCCGGCTGCGGGTGGTGACCGTCGTGGAAAGGGCCCCCTGGATGGTGCCGAAGTCGCCGCCGATGACGATGCGACCGTCGGTTTGGACAGCGATGGCGTTGACGGCGGCGTTGGCCTTCGGATCAAACTCGGAATCCGGGAAGCCGCGCAGGTTGATCCGCACGAAGCGAGAGCGCGGGGTGGTCTCGCCGCCCTCGGGGCTGAGCGAGGTGAAGGAGCCGCCGGCGAGCACGTTGCCGTCGCCCTGGAGGGCGAGGCTAAACACGGCGGCGTTGGGGTTCGGGTTGTAGGTGGCGTCGACGGAGCCGTCGGCGTTGAGCCGGGCGATGAAATTACGGACCGCGGTGCCGACGCTGCGGAAGGTGCCGCCGATGACGATCTGGCCGTTGGGCAGCACGACGATGGCGTTGACCTGCGGGGCGAGACCGCCGCCGATGTTCGGATTGAACGTCGCGTCGAGGGAGCCGTCGGCGTTGAGGCGGGCGAGACGGTTGCGGGGCGTGACGACGAGGGTGTTGGCCTGGAGCGAGGTGAAAAGACCGCCGATCAAAACCTGGCCGTTGGGCTGCAGGGCGACGGCGTTGACCTCACCGTTGGGGTTCGGGGCAAAGGTGAAGTCGAGCGAGCCGTCGGGATTGAAACGGGCGACGTAGAGGCGGTCGATCTTGTCGGCGGAACCGTTGGGCTGGACGGTGGTAAACGTGCCGCCGAGGATCACCCGGCCGTCGCGTTGGGCGGCGGAAGCGAGGATGGCGCCGTTGACATTGGGATCGAAGCCGTCGTTGGCGGAGGGCGTCTGGCCGATGAGGGCGGTGGCGGCGGAGGCGAGCAGGAGGAGTGACGAGCGAAGGAGCGCGCGCAGGCCGGAACGGGGAAGCGATGAAGACAACATGAGAAAAGACGGTGGACGGATAAACTCGGCGTAAAAGTGAGGGACGCGGCCCAGCCGATTGCGGGCGAAAACGAACTGTGGGTTCGCTGGCGGACGCAACCGTCTGATTGGCGGGAGGGAACACTTTTTAGTCCCGACGCCCCCGGCGCAAGTTCCGAAAATCTCCCCGTGGGGTGGCACAGGGCGGCACTGTAGGGGTGCCGGAAAGGGCGGTCAGAACCGTTTCACAAGAAGGACCACATCCGCAGGAGTGCGGGCCGGGACAGCAGGTTGCCGATCGGAGGACCCGCGACTGACTCGAGGATTGGAACGGTCCCGGGCCAGTCACGGGCGGATGGTCAGGCGATAGGTTTGCAGCTGTTGGCGCGCGAAATCCAAGTCGGCCGCGTCGCCGACCAGAGGCACAGACGCGAGATCGGTTTCGATAT
>JBDNFZ010000575.1:0-3724 GCA_041689555.1 Opitutaceae bacterium
GAGGCCCTCGAGAAATTCCCCGTCGAGCGCAGCGGCGACACGCTGCACGTGATTTTGCCCGCCGCCCCGCCGAGCGACGGACCGTGAATTTCATGCCTGCGCGGTATGTTTTCAGAATGCCAATCCCGCCCCCTCCGGTTCCCGTAGGCAGCCCGCTTGCGGGCGCGGTTTGGGCGCGCGCAAGCGCGCTGGCCTACCGTAACCGCATTTGAAAACGACGCCCTTCATCTCGCACTCGTGACCGCCCCATCCCCCCGCAAAATCCCCGCGCGCGCCTGGGCCATCGTGGTGCTCGTCGCGGTCGCGCTGCTGCTCTTCATCCTCGACCGGCAGGTGCTCGCCGTCCTCAAGACCACGCTCAAGACACGGATGGGCTGGAGCGACGTCGATTACTCGTGGCTCGTCGCCGGCTTCAGCATCGCCTTCACCGTCGGCTCGCTCGTGCTCGGCCGTTTCATCGATCGCGTCGGCACGCGGCTCGCCGCCACGCTCTCCATCGGCGTGATGTCGGTCGCCGCGATCCTCTGCGGCACCGCGAGCAACTTCCACGAGATGCTGGCGGCCCGCGTGCTGCTCGGCTTCGCCGATGCCGGCGTCAACCTCGCCGCCGTCGTCGCCGTCGCGCGCTGGTTTCCTGCGGAACGTCGCGCGACGGCCATCTCCATCAAGACCCCCATCGGCGTGATGGGCTTCGTGATCGCGCCGCCGCTGGTCGCGATGATCACGCTGCACCACGACTGGCACTACGCGTTCTTCATCCCCGGTGCCATCGGCCTGCTCGTGCCCGCGCTCTGGTGGTGGCTCGACCATAACCCGCCCGACTACGGCGAGCCCGCGACGAAAGGCCCGCCGGTGAGTTGGCGCGAGCTGCTCGGCTACCGCGCGCTCTGGGGTGTCTTGTTGGCGCGCGTCGTGGCCGAGCCGGTCTACATTTTCTACACCAACTGGCAGCCCGGATTTTTGCAGGAGGGCCTCGGCCTCACTCTCGCGCAGGTCGGGAGCTACGCCTGGATTCCCCCGGCTGCCAGCGCGGCGACCGCCATTCTCGGGGGCATCGCCTCCGACCGGCTCATCAAGCGCGGGATGGCGCCGGGTCGGAGCCGCACCGCGCTCATGCAATCGCTCGCGCTCTTCGGCGCCACGCTTTGGTTGCTGCCGTTCTCGCGCAACTGGGCCCTCGCGATCGGCGTGTTCGCGATCCTGCACATGCTCTACACGCAGTGGAACAACCTCGGGGCCGCGCTCATCGCCGACACTCTCCCGCGCCGGCTCACCGGCAGCGCGTTCGGCGTGCTCAACTTCCTCATCGGCGCCGTGGGCGCGGTGGTGAACCTCGGCATCGGCGGCCTCATCCAAGCCTTCGGCTACGGCGCGATCTTCGCCGTGCTCGGCCTGCTCTATCCGCTCGCGGCGGCGATCCTGTGGTGGTTCTACGCCCGCGTCCCCAAATCTCTTTCCCTATGAAAATCATCGCTTCCATCTCCCTTGGCCTGGTCACGATTTTGGCCGCCGCCCAGGAAATCACGCCCACCGCCGGCATCACGTTTCCCGTGCTCGGCCAGGTCGCCCCGCGCCACGCCAAGGACATCGCCTCGTCGTCATGGTCGGTCGGCGCCGAGACCATCGACCGCGATTTCACCACCTACGCGCACTTCAAAAAATACCTCGGCCCGCTCGGGGCCAAGTCCGTCCGCCTTCAGGCTGGCTGGGCCAAGTGCGAGAAGGTCAAGGGCGTCTACTCGTGGGCGTGGCTCGATACGATCGTCGACGACGCCCTCGCCCAAGGCGTGCAACCGTGGCTCGAGTTCAATTACGGCAACACGATCTATTCCGGCGGCGGCGACACCGGCCTCGGCGGCGGGTTTCCGCATTCGCCCGAGGCGCTCGCCGCTTGGGACCGCTGGTGCCGCGCCCTCGTCGAACGTTACCGGGACCGCGTCCACCAGTGGGAAGTTTGGAACGAGCCCGATCTCAACAAGGACGGCACCGCCACCGTCGAGGCCTACGTCGACCTCTACATCCGCACCGCCGCCATGGTGCGCGAGGTCCAGCCCGAGGGCCAGGTGTGGGCCCTCGCCCTCGCCGGCAACACCGACTACGCCGACCGCTTCCTCGCCGGCATGAAGGCCCGGGGGAAACTCGACCTCATCGACGCGATTACCTTCCACGGCTACCCGCGCAATCCCGACGACACCACCCGCGTCGACCGGCTGCGCGCCATCGTCGCCAAACACGGCCGCCCCATCCCGCTGCGCCAAGGCGAGACCGGCGCTCCCTCGAAATACCAGGACAACTTCGCGCTCTCGAAAATCTCCTTCACCGAGACGACCCACGCCAAGTGGAACCTCCGCCGCCTGCTCGCCCACCACGCCAAGGACGTGCCGATGAATCTCTTCTCGCTCTCGGATATGCACTACACGACCGCCAGCGCCCAAGGCGGTCCCGACGGCCTGCTCCGCATGAATTACAAAGGCCTGCTCGCGACGAATCCCGACCAGACGGTCGCCTATGCGAAGCCCTCCTATTTCGCCGCGCAGACCGTCTTCGCTCTCTTCGACGATACGCTCCGGCGTGTCTCCGACTACCCCTTCACCACCACCGCCCTCCGCGACGTCGCCCTTTCCGGCTACGCGCGGGCCGGCGACGGCGCGCAAGTCGTCGCCCTGTGGTTCCATGACGCACCGCCCGCCGACGCCAACGGCGTCTCCCTCGCCACCTTCACGCTTAAGGCCGGCAAGTTCACCGACCCCGTGCTCGTCGATGTTCGCACCGGCACCGTCTACGCGATCCCCCGCGACCGCTGGACGCAGGCCGCCGCCGGCGCGGTTTTCCGCGACCTGCCGGTCTACGATTCGCCCGTGCTCATCGCGGAAAAATCGGTCCTGCAGATCGACCCAAAGCAGCTATGAGCAAGAACCCCGTGAGTTCACTGGCGCGACGGTTGTTTTTGATCCGCCGCCTTCGCCTTTTCTTGTCCCCATCCCGACACACCGACTCCAACCGCCCTCACCTCCTCCCACTATGACCACCATCGCATCCCTCCGTCGTTTCGCCGCGCTCTTCGCGCTCGGCAACGTCCTTGTCACTGCCCAGACCGTCCCCGTCGCCACCGGCGAACCGAGCGTGCCGCCGCGTTCCGAGGTCGAGAGAAAGACCGATGGCGCTACCGCCGCCATCGTCCTCAACCCCTTCATCGTCGCGACCGAGCAGGACACCGGCTATCAAGCGCAGTCGACCTTGGCCGGCTCGCGGCTGAGCACGCCGCTAAAGGACATCGGTGCCGCCGTTTCTGTTTATACCAAGGACTTCATGGCTGATATCGGTGCGACCACCGCCAACGATGTCTTTGTTTACGCCACCGGTATGGAGGCCGGTGGATCGGGTGGTAATTTCTCGGGCACGAATGCCGGCATCGGCGAAACGCAGGTCGTCGGTGACGGTCCCCGGACCAATCCTCAAAGCGGATCGCGCTCCCGCGGCCTCAGCTCGCCCAGTTTCACCCGAAACTATTTTCTGAGCAACATCGGGATCGATGGCTACAACACAGCCTCGATCACGGTGAATCGCGGTCCCAATTCGATTCTGTTCGGCATGGGCAGCCCGTCCGGCGTGGTGGAAAACTCCCTGATCGCGGCAAACGTCAATAAGGCCAAGACGACGGTTGAACACCGCTTCGGCGACAATGAAAGCAGCCGCTTCGTTTTGGACACGAACCAGGTGCTGA
>JBDNFZ010000576.1:0-2439 GCA_041689555.1 Opitutaceae bacterium
CCGGTGGTCTCGGGCGCGGCGAAGGCGGTGCGCCAGACGGCGAGTTCCTGTTGCACGAGGCTCTCGTCGACGGCGGCGTGGACGGCGGCGGTGTCGGTGAGGGGAACGAAGACTTCGGGGATGGCGCGGCCGGTCTGCTCGTAGTGGTAGGCGAGGTATTGCCAGAGAGCCCAAGGATCGCGCGGCGGGTCGTCGCGATTCCACCAATCCTCGAAGATCGGGGTGTGCGGCTCGTGGCCGGGCGTGGGGACGTATTCGAAGCCGTGCGTCTTCAGCTGGCTCGCATGGAGCTTGCCCGAGCCGCGTGCGAAATCGGCGAAGAGCGCGGCGAGATTGCCGAGCTGGCGCGCCTCGCCCTCGGTGAGCGGGCGGCCGAGTTTTTCGGCGACGACGGGCGACCACTGCACGCGGAAGGTGTGGCGGTTGACGGGCGCGGCGGGCGTCTGGGCTTGGCCGGTCGCAGCGGACGCGACGTTGGCCGGGGTGCCGGCGGGATCGGACCCGGCGGGGTTGCCGGCGTTGATCTCGGCGAGCCAGGCGAGGCCGGCAGCGTAGATGTGGCGGCAGTCTTTGCGCAGATCGCAGGCGCATTTGGCGGTCCACTGGGCGCGGGTGAGGAAAAGCGTGACGGGAAAATCGGCGGGCGGATCGGCCTCGGGATCGCCGACGACGGCTTCGACGTAGTGATCGGCCTGCGTGCCGATTTTTTTGACGAGCTTGGCCGCGAAGGAGGCCTCGCCGAGCTTGCGCGTTTTGGGCGGGAAGGCATCGAGCCAAACGCGCAGGGCGTTGAGCGCGTCCGGGGTCTGGACGCTGCGGATGACCGGAGGGCGCGCGCGGGCGCACATGGCGGCTTAGTAAACTTGCTCTTCCAGGAGAGCGAAAAGTTCAGCCTCGGTGACGCGGCGTTGCTGCATGGTGTCGCGGTCGCGGAGGGTAAAGGTGTCGCCCGGTTTCTCGATGGTGTCGAAGTCGATGGTCACGCACCACGGCGTGCCGATCTCGTCCTGCCGGCGATAGCGGCGGCCGATGGCGGCGGTCTCGTCGTAGAAAACGGCGTAGCGTTTTTGGAGTTTTTTGTAGAGCGCCTGGGCGCGGGCGACGAGGACCTCCTTGTTTTTGAGGAGCGGGAGGACGGCGACCTTGACGGGGGCGATGCGCGGGCTGAGGCGGAGGACGGTGCGCGTCTCGGTGTTGCCCTTGTCGTCGGTGACGGCCTCCTCGGCGTAGCCGGCGCAGAGGACGGCGAGGAAGATGCGATCGACGCCGACGGCCGGCTCGATGACGTGCGGGACGAATTTTTTCTTCGTGGCCTCGTCGAAATATTCCTGGGACTTGCCGGAAGCGTCGGCGTGCTGCGTGAGATCGTAGCTGCCGCGGGCGGCGATGCCCCAGAGTTCCTGCACGCCGAAGGGATACTTGAACATGATGTCCACGGTGCCGCGGGAGTAGAACGCGAGTTTCTCCTTCGGGTGGGTGTAGCGGGAGAGATGGGAGTCGGGCAGGCCGATGCTCTTCAGCCACGACTCGCACCACACGATCCACTCCTCGTGGACCTTGGCCCAGTCGGCGTCCTCGTGGATGAAGTATTCCATCTCCATCTGCTCGAATTCGCGGGAGCGGAAGATGAAGTTGCGCGGGGTGATTTCGTTGCGGAAGGATTTGCCGATTTGCGCGATGCCGAAGGGCAGTTTCACGCGGTTGGTGTCCACGACGTTCTTGAAATCGACGAACATGCCCTGGGCGGTCTCGGGGCGAAGGTAGGCGACGGACGAGCCGTCGGTCATGGCGCCGACGTTCGTCTGGAACATCATGTTGAAGGCGCGGGGCGGGGTGAGGGAGCCGGGCTCCCCGGTGGCGGGGGAGGGGATGAGCGCGATCTCGTCCTCGCGGGCCTCGGTGAGGTCTTTGGCGACGACGGGCGCGAGGGTGCCGACGATGGCTTTCTTGCGCTTGAAGGTCTCCGCCGCGGATTGCAGCGAGGCGGTCGTGTTTTCGCTCTCGAGAGCCGAGACGAAGCCTACGGTTTTACCGTCGACGATGATGGGGGAGAAAAACAACTGATCCGCCCGGTAGCGCTGCTTGCTCACTTTACAATCCACCAATGGGTCGGAAAAGCCGGCGACGTGGCCGGAGGCTTCCCAGACCTTGGGGTGCATGATGATCGAGGTCTCGATGCCGACGACGTCGTCGCGACGGCGGACCATGTCGGCCCACCAGCAGTCGCGGATGTTCTTCTTCAATTCGGCGCCGAGCGGGCCGTAGTCGAAGAAGCCGTTGAAACCGCCGTAGATCTCCGACGATTGGAAGATAAAGCCGCGGCGCTTCGCGAGACCGACGAGGTTATCCATCGAAACGGGAGCCGGAGCCGGCGTGGCGGGAGTGGTGTCGTCTGACATGGAACGGCGAGCAATAGTCGCTGGCGCCGGGCGGTCAAGG
>JBDNFZ010000577.1:0-3257 GCA_041689555.1 Opitutaceae bacterium
CCGCCCTGCCCCCCATCCCAGAACCTCCGCCCCACCCCCGTGCCTAACATCGCCCACATCGCCAACCTCTGGTCCCTCGTCGGCCACCCTTCCGTCGAAAAAGAGTGGTCCCTTGAAAAGAAGATCAAGGCCATCGCCGCCGCCGGCTTCGACGGCATCACCACCCGCGTCACTCCCGAACACCGCCGCCTCGCCGAGAAACACGGCCTGCGCCACATCCTCGGCTTCATCTCCACCGACGACCCCGTCGAATTCGCCGACCGCATCCGCGAGCAAAAGGAAGCCGGAGCCGTCCACATCAACGTCCAGCTCGACAACCACGACACGCCCCCCGCCCTCGCCACCAAACACTGGATCGCCCTCGACCGCGCCGCCGAAAAAATCGGCGGCGTCATTCCGGCGCTGGAGGTTCACCGCGACTGCTGCACCGAGACCCCGGAGAAGACCTACGAGATCGCCGACCGTTATCACCGCGCCACCGGCCGTCTCATCAAGCTGAACTTCGATTTCTCCCACATCGCCAGCGTCAAGCACCTCCACCCCGGCAACTACATCGAGCGCCTCCTCGATCACCCCGAACTCGTCCAGCACAGCGAGCAAGTCCACTTCCGCCCTTTCAACGGCCACCACTGCCAGGTCCCGGTCACGCACAAGGGTGCGCTCACCCCCGAGGTCAAAAGCTACCTCGTCTTCGTCGAGGCCCTGATGCGGCTCTGGAAAAAAGCGCCCGCCAACAAAAACAAAACCATGTTCGCCTGCCCCGAGATGGGACCCTACTCCCCCGGTGGCGGCGGCTACAACATCACCGGCCTTCCCCCTGCCTGGCCCGACGCCGCCATCCTCCGCGGCGAGTTGCAGAAGGCGTGGACCCGCGCCTAGTCTCGCCGACCGACCCCTTCCCCGTGAAGTGCTTCGCGCCCGGCCTCGCTCTCTGGCTGCTCGCGGCGGGCGCGGCCCTCTCATCCCAAGCCGCCCCGCCCGTCGGCCGCGCGGCATTTTTTACCGAACCCGACTACCGGGGCGAGACGCTCGTGGTCGAGGCCGGTGCCGGGCTCGACAATCTGGAGTTTGTCCGCGATGCGCGCGGCCGTCCCTTCAACGACCGCTTTCGCTCGGTGCGGATCGAAGGATCCGTTCGCATCGCCATCTTCGAACATTCCCAATTTCGCGGTGCCGCCACTTGGCTCAACCGCAGCACGCCCGATCTCTCCGCCTTTTCCCTCGGCCAATCCGGGACCGTCTCGTGGGATCGCGCCGTATCCTCCCTCCAGGTCGAAGCCGCCCCGTCCGGCCCGGTCTTCTACGCTTGGTCTGCCCGTGACGCCGACCGCGCCATCCGCGCCGCCTACCGCGATGTCCTCGGCCGCGGACCCGACGAACCCGGCCTGCGTTTCTACCGCGGCCGCCTGCTCGACGCCGGTTGGTCTGAAACACAACTGCGTGAAACCCTCCGCCGCAGTGACGAATTTGGCTCGCGTGATTTCGGCGCCATCGTCCGCCGCGTGTATCGCGAAGTCCTCGGACGCGATCCGGACGACTCCGGCCTCGCCGCCTACACCCGCGCCCTTACCCGCGGCCAGACCGAGGCCGAACTCCGCGCCGAACTCCGCCGCAGCCGGGAAGGCGATTCCCTCTCCGTCACCGCCGCCATCACCCGCGCCTACCGCGACATCCTGAAGCGCGACCCCGACCCCGCCGGCCTCGACAACTACCGCCGCCTCGTCCGCGACAAAGCCTGGGACGAAAAACGCATCCGCGAAGACCTCCTCCGCAGCGAAGAATACCGCGGGCTCCCACGCCCCTAGCCGTAGCAGCGCACTTCGTAGATCGCCGCCGAGGGATCGCCGTTGGTCGCGCTGATCGTGACACGCAGTTCCTCGGCCATCACCGGTGAGGGCAACTCGTGCCGACGCTGACGCCGGTAGTTTCCTTCCACCGCCAGCAGTCGCACCCACGTGCTTCCGCAGCGCGCTTCCAACGTGTAATCGCGCGGACATTGCGGATCGCGGTAAAACGGACCGTAGGCGTGATACTCCCGCACGAGGTGGCCGGGGAAAGTGAGTTCAACCGTCGCGATGCGCTGCGGCACGGACCACGTGAGTCCGAGCCACTGCGGCAATGGCTCCGCAGGATCGGATCGCCAGAGATTCGTCGCGCGATGCGGGCGCGTGACACCCGAGAGCACTTGTCCCGGCCCGAACGAGGGCTGGGCCGGAGCGATGCCGAAGCAAAGCGTAACTCCGGTGCCGTAACGCCGCATCCGACCATGACCCATGTCGTAGGCGGCCATGTGGCCGGGGATGATCGCGCCCGCCGTGGGCCAGCAGACCTGCGGATTGCGCCCGAGATCGAGCCGCACGTATCCGCCCGACTTCACCGCCACAGCCACCGGCCAGCTCACCCGATGCTTGCCGCCGGCCGGCACCGTCAACTCCGTTGCCGCGAGCGGCGTGCCCGGCTCGGTGCGATAATCCCAGATATGATCTACGGCCACCAACCACGCCGCCACGCGCTGCGGCTCGGCAGTGAGGTTGACGAGGTCCACGTCGATCCGGTCGATCCGGTCCGTGGCGACGGCGATCCACTGGCCGCGTCGCGCGTGGAGTTCCTCACGCCCGGGCGGCACCGCCTGATCGGCCCAGAACGTGAGTCCGTCATGCCGGCCGTGCTGCGCGGTATCGGCGTGGGCGAAGGTCGCCTCGCTGCTCGCACAAACCCTTGCGGCGCGAGCGAAGTCGAGCGGATCGGCCGAGGCGAAATTCGGCAGGAAACAACCGTCGCGCAGCAGGCGTTGTTGCACGGCGGCGACATCGGTGGGCGTAAACTCGTGGGGCATGCGCCCGGCGCGGGAGGCGTGTGCGCAGGCGGTGCCGGCGGCCTGGCCCATAAGCGCGGTCGTGGCCATGACGCGGGCGGTGCCGAGCGCGGCGTGCGTGGCGCTGACGTTGCGGCCGGCCATCAGAAGATTGTCCACATCCTTGGCGATGAGACTGCGGAGCGGCAGGCCGTAGGGGCCGACGTAGCTCTTGAGCGAGTAGTCGCTCGTGGGTTTGTAGCCTTCCGCGCTCGCGGGCTCGCTGGTCGGCGCGAGCAGTCCGCCGGGCGTATGCAAATCCAGAAACCATCCGCCGAAGGCGATCTCGTCGGGAAACACCGCTTTGTTTTGGATATCGTGCTCGGTGAGCAGATGCCGGCCCATGATGCGGCGGCTTTCGCGCTTGCCGGGCACCTGGCCGATCCAGTCGAGAGCGTAGTTC
>JBDNFZ010000578.1:0-2394 GCA_041689555.1 Opitutaceae bacterium
CGCCCTCGACCTCCACACCGGCTCGGCTTTGGTGGGCTCGCGCGGCGTCGCCCTTTACGTTTATCTCGTCAGCGCGGTGCTCATCGCGCTCGCGATTTCCGGTTTCCTCATCCGCCCCGCCTATCTCCGCCGCAAAAGCGAAACCCAATCCCCCGCCGCCGCCACCTCCTCATGAACACCGCCGCCGAAACCATCCCCACCAGCTACGAAAGCTGGCGCCACTGCATCACTCAAAAATGCGGCCTCGCGCTTACGCCCGATTACATCGCCACCCGTCTCGCCGCGCTCCGCGACGAACGCGACGCCCACACCCGCGACTTCCGCCGCATCTACGGCGAGGCCCACCTTAACGCCACCCTCGGCTGGTTCGAGCGCGCCCGGCGCGAAGCCGTCGCCCGCAACTGACCCGCTCGTTCTGCTTCCACCTCTCCGATTCCCCATGAAAACGAAAACCGAGCTCCTCCGCCCTGCCGCCTTCATCCTCCTCGCGCTCGCGGCCACCGCCGCTTCGCTTCGCGCCGCCGATCCCGATCCCTCCGGTTGGATCACGCTCTTCGACGGAAAAACCCTCGCCGGCTGGCACGTCAGCGCCAAAAGCGGCCACAGCAAGGTCAGCAAGCAGACAACCGGCGGCGCCTGGAAAGTCATCGACGGCGCCATCACCGGCACCCAGGACCAGCCCGGCAACGGCGGCCTCATCATCACCGACCGGAAATTCGGCGACTTCGAGGTCGTCCTCGAGATGCGCAACGACTTCGGCCCCGACAGCGGCCTCTTCCTCCGCAGCACCGGGGAGGGCAAAGCCTATCAGGCCATGATCGACTACCACGCCGACGGCAACCTCATGGGCATTTACGGCGAGGGTCTCGGCGGCAAACCCCACCTCCGCAATTACAGTTTCAAAAAAGTCGTCACCGAGATCGACCCCAAGCCCACCGGCGCGCCCGCCGTCGCGTTCCCCGTCCTCCCCGAGTCCTGGCCGCACTTTTGGCGCCACGGCCAGTGGAACGAACTCCGCGCCCGCATTGTCGGCGGCGACAAGCCCACCATCACCACGTGGATCAACGGCGTGAAAATCATGGAGTGGACCGAGACCGAGGCCCGCCTCCCCGCCGCCAACGGCATCGCTCTTCAAATCCACGGCGGCGGCAAACCCGAGGACTATCTCGGCAAATACGTCCGCTACCGGAATATCCGCGTGAAACCCCTCGGCCCCGTTGCCTCCGCCAAATGACCGCGCCTGCGTCCACCGTGGTTTCGCGCAGCCGCGCTCTCGTCGCGTCGATGCAAGTCCTCGCCGATGCGCACGACCGCCTCGCGTGGCTCGTCGCGCGCGCGCGCCGCGCGCCCGTGCTGCCCTCGGAACTGCGTATGGACGCCTTTAAAATCGACGGCTGCATCTCCGAACTCTGGCTCGTGCCCGCCTTCGCCGCCGGTCGCGTGCAATTCCGCACCGATGCCGCCGCCGCGATCCCCAAAGGTATCGCCGCCGCGCTGGCGGAGGTTTATAGCGACGGGACTCCCGCGGAAATCCTCGGCCTCGGCGACGACTTCATCCGCGACGCCGGCCTGCCCCAAGTGCTCTCGCCCAACCGTTCCAACGGCCTCGCCCAACTCGTCGCGCGCATCCGCGCCCATGCCCGCACCGCCGGCGGCCTCGCCCTCCACCCTCCCCCTCCGTAGCGGCGCAAACCGCATGTGAGGTCGCCAAGGTCCGGCGCAGCACCACCCGGCTCAGCCGCGCTTCATCCGATTCTCCCGCCGCCGCTCTTATCCGTCCCTCCTCCGAGCACGTAGTCCCGCCTTCAGGCGGAATCCGCCTCCGCCTTCTCCGCCGCCGATTTTCCCGTGCATTCCGCGGGCAACCCTCCGGTCCAATCCCAATCCGCTCCCCGCGTTCCGCCACGAAAACCCGGCCCGTCTTTCCAGACCGGCTTGCGCCGGGCCCGAGACCCGGCTTTTTTTCCGTTATGCGCCCAATCCCCTTCCCCTGCCGCCTCGCCCTCGCCGCCGCCGTCCTCGTCGCGTTCTCCGCCTGCGCCAAAAAAGAATCCAAGGATTTCTCCAAAGTCCCCGGCGGCCACGATCACTCGGCCCACTCCCACGACAACCACGTCCACGTCGCCCCCCACGGCGGCACCCTCGTCGAGGTCGGCGACCACGCCTACAACGTCGAGTTCCTCCGCGACCCCGCCGCCGGCAAGCTCACCGCTTGGGTTCTCGGCGGTCACGCCGAAGATTTCGTCCGCATCCCCGCCCCGTCTTTTGAAGTCGTCGCCACCGTCGCCGGCGCGCAACAGACGCTCCTCTTCAAGGCCGTAGCCAACCCCGCCACCGGCGAAACCGTCGGCGCCACCTCCCAATTCGAGGCCTCCGCCGACTGGCTCAAAACGA
>JBDNFZ010000579.1:0-5649 GCA_041689555.1 Opitutaceae bacterium
GCCGTGGCGGTTGGTGAGATCGACGCGCTGGCCTTGGTAGTAGCCGGCCTCGGCCATGTCGGCGGCGTGCATGAAGACCACGCGGCGGCCGTTGAAGACGCCGCGGTAACGGTCGTCGAGGCCGTAGATGGTGGTGTTGAATTGGTCGTGCGAGCGGATCGTCATCATCACGAACTGGCCGGGCGCGAGCGGCTGCGGCGGGATAGGGCCGGTGACGAAATTGGCGCGGCCGGTGGCGGTCTTCCAGACGCGGGCATCGCGCGGTGCGTTGGGCAAAGTAAAAATGCCTTCGCGTATGCGGGAGTTGAAATTTTCGAAACCGGGAACGACCTCCGCGATCTTTTCGCGAATGCGGTCATAGTCGGCGGCGTAGTCGGCCCACGGCACGGTGGTGTTGTCCTGGAGGGTCGCGGCGGCGAGGCGGGCGACGATCGCGGGCTCGCTGAGCAGATGCGGGGAGGCGGGGACGAGCTTGCCGCGCGAGGAGTTGATGACGCCCATCGAATCCTCGACGGTGACGAATTGTTCGGCGCCGTCGGGCGAGAGATCGCGTTCGCTGCGGCCGAGGCAGGGCAAGATGAGCGCGGTGCGGCCGGTGACGAGGTGGGCGCGGTTCAGCTTGGTCGAGACGTGGGCGGTGAGCGTGCAGCGGCGGAGGGCGGCGGCGGTGAATTCGGTGTCGGGCGTGGCGGAGAGGAAGTTTCCGCCGAGCGCGAAGAAGACCGAGACGCGGCCGGCGTGAATGGCCTTGATCGCGTCGACGGTGTCGAGGCCGTGGGCGCGCGGGGACTTGAAGGCGAAGGCGGCGTCGAGGCGGTCGAGCCAGGCGTCGGGCATTTTTTCGAAGATGCCCATGGTGCGGTCGCCTTGGACGTTGGAGTGGCCGCGCACGGGGCACACGCCGGCGCCGGGCCGGCCGATGTGGCCGCCGAGCAGGAGTAAATTGGTGACGGCCTGGATGGTGGCGACGGCGTTGGGTTGCTGGGTGAGGCCCATGGCCCAGCACGCGATGGTGGCGCGGGAGCGGGCGGCGAGGCGACCGACGGCCTCGATCTCGGCGCGGGCGACGCCGCTGGCGGCGACGATTTCGGTCCAGCCGGTGGCGTGGAGATCGGCGACGAGCGCGGTGAAGCCGGCGGTGTGTTCGCAGATGAAGGCGTGGTCGAGGATGGTGCCGGGCGCGGTTTCCTCGGCGGCGAGCAGGGTCTTCATGAGGCCCTTGAAAAGGGCGAGGTCGCCGTTGATGCGCGGCTGGAGCCACACGTCGCTGAGGCGCGCGCCCTCGCCGAGCAAGGTCTGCGCGGCCTTCAGCGGATTCATGAAGTGCTGCGGGTTCTTGAAGCGCTCGGTGCCGACCTCGGGGAGCGGGTTGATGGCGACGATTTTGGCCCCGCGAGCTTTGGCGGCTTCTAGGGAGGCGAGCATCCGCGGGTGGTTGGTGCCGGGGTTTTGGCCGATGATGAGAATGAGCTCGGCCTGCTCGAAGTCCGCGAGGGTGACGGTGCCCTTGCCGATGCCGATGCTCTCGTCGAGCGCGGCGCCGCTGGATTCGTGGCACATGTTGGAGCAATCGGGGAGGTTGTTGGTGCCGAACTGGCGGGCGAAGAGTTGGTAGAGAAACGCTGCCTCGTTGCTGGTGCGGCCGGAGGTGTAAAAGGCGGCGGCGTCGGGGGAAGGCAGGGCGCGGAGCTCGGCGGCGAGCAGGGCGAAGGCATCGTCCCAATTGATCGGCGCGTAGTGCGTCGCGCCGGGGCGGAGGACCATTGGCTCGGTCAGCCGGCCTTGGGCGTTGAGCCAGTGGTCGCTCTGGGCGGCGAGGGCGTTGACGCTATGGGCGGCGAAAAACTCGCGGGTGACGCGCTGCGGCATGGCTTCGTCGGCGACGGCCTTCACGCCGTTTTCGCAGAACTCGAAGGTGTGGCGGTCGCCGTCGGGGCTGGGCCAAGCGCAACTCTGGCAGTCGAAGCCGTCCTTTTGGTTAACCTCGAGGAGAAGCTTCGCGCCGCGCACGAGGCCGACTTGGCCGAGGCCGATGGTCGCGGTCTTCAGGACGGCGGCGAGACCGGCGGCGGCTGTGCTGGCCGGGCCGAGACGGGGCGGCGACCGCTCGGGCGGCGGCTGGGCGGAAGGAAGAAGCGGGGCGGCGGGATCAGCCATAGTCAGAGCGAGAGCAGGGGGGGGCGAGGGCGCGTTTTCAATCTTTGGTTGGCCGGGGCGTTGCAATTGGGCCGGGATGGTTATGGTGACAACGTGTTCGCCAATCTGCTTCAGCTCATCTCGCGCCGGTCGCCGCCGTCCTACGACATCGAGTTTATCCGCGAGGTGCGCGTCACGAGCCGGGCGCCGCGCCCGGCGCGGGCGACCCGCCTGCTCTTGGCGGGCTGGGTGCTGATCGCGTTGAAGTGCTGGCTGATCGTCTGGGCGGTGGAGCACTACCGGGTGCCGGTGAATCCCCTCTGGATCACCTTGCCGACGGTGATCTTTGCGGGCGTGTGCACCGCGATTCATTTTTGGAGCGATTAGGAGGCGCGGATTGGCGATTGCGGAACAGGCGGCGGCTTGGTTGTTTTCGGCCGATCCGTCTCGGTCATGCCCAAAATATCCGGTCTCCGCAGTCCCTATGCCCAAGTTAGCCGCCTGGTTTATTTCGGCCGGATGCTCGACAAGATTCGGCTGAACGCGCGCGGGATGCTGCCGCCCGATTATCGCGAGAACTTGGGCGACGAAAAGCCCGGCACATTTGACGCGCGCTGCTGCCGCTTTTTGGGCGTGAGCTACGCGGACGTGAAGGACCGGGTGCTGCGCGGGGAGTCCGACGAAGAGATGATCGCGTGGGCGCACGCGGTCGGCATCCCGCGCACCGACGACGACTGTGTGGTCTGGAACACGTTCATGATAAAACGGGGTTGGCGCGACGACAGCCGGCCGAACCTGCAGCGGCGCGTGCGAGAGGGCGGCGGGTTCCCGGGCAAGACTATCGAGACGATGTTCGACTTTTTGGATTTCGACGAAGGCCGCGATCCGGTGGCCGCGCAAAGCTGGGAACTGCGCCCGCCGCTGGTGGTGCTCATCATGGGCGTCGCCGGCACGGGCAAGACCACGGTGGGTCAGGCGCTGGCGGAGGCGAGCGGCTGGGCCTTCCGCGACGCCGACGACTTTCATCCCCCGTCCAACATCAAGAAGATGGCGGCGGGCCTGCCGCTGAAGGACGCGGACCGCGATCCTTGGCTCGCGGCGATCCGCGTGCACATCACCGCGACGCTGGCGCGCGGGGAAAGCACGGTCGTGACGTGCTCGGCGTTGAAAGAGAGCTACCGGCGTTTTATCATCGGGCGCTCCGAGGGCGTGAAGGTCGTGCATTTGCACGGAGACCCGGAGTTGATCCGCCGGCGCATCGCGGAGCGGAAAAATCACTTCATGAAACCGGAGATGCTCGACTCGCAACTGGCCGACCTCGAGCCGCCGCAGGATGCCCTTATGCTCGATATCGCCGAGCCGGTGGCGACGCTCGTCGCGAAAATCCGCGAGCACTTCGCGCTCTGAGCGCAGCCCCCGCCCCATGCCTTCGCCCCGTCTCGCCCGCGTGCTCCGGATCGGCGGCGTTGTCCTGATCGTGGCGCTCGTGTTGAGCGTGGGCGCGGTGGGTTGGTTTTATGCGGGCCTGCGGGCGAGCCGGCCGCAACTGGACGGCCCGGCCACCGTTTCGGGACTGGCGGCGGCGGTGACCATCGAGCGCGATGCCCTCGGCGTGCCGACGATCCGCGGCGAGAATCGTGCGGATGTCGCCCGCGCGCTCGGTTGGTTGCACGGGCAGGAACGGTTTTTCCAGATGGACCTGATGCGCCGGCAGGCGGCGGGCGAGCTCGCGGAACTGGTCGGCGCGGCCGCGCTCAACCTCGACAAGAAACACCGGATGCACGGCTTCCGGGCGTTGGCACGCGGCGCGGTCGAGCGGGCGACGCCGGCCGAGCGGGCGTTGGTGGAGGCTTATACGGCGGGGGTGAACGCGGGGCTCGGCGCGCTGGGCGGGAAACCTTTCGAATACCTCGCGCTTCGCGCCACGCCGCAGCCGTGGCGGGCCGAAGACGTCGGCCTGGTGGCCTTTGCCATCACGCTCGATATGCAGCCCGATCCGGCGGGCTACGAGCTGATGATCGCGACGTTGCGGGAAACCCTCGGCGGCGAGGCGGTGGCTTTTTTTGCCCCGCTGATCGGACCGGGCGATGCGGCGCTCGACGGCAGCACGGCGCCGTTGGCGAAGATTCCCTCGCCGCAGTCGCTTGACCTGCGGAAGACGCCGCCTGCCACGGTCTCCGCGCTCATGCCCGAGTTCATCGAGCGCGAGCTACCGGGGTCCAACGCCTTCGCGTTGGCGGGCGCCCACACGGCGAGCGGGGCCGGGATGCTGGCGAACGACATGCACCTGCGGCTCGGCGTGCCCAACACCTGGTATCGCGCGGTCTTCGCGTGGCCCGAGGCGGGCGGCGAGCGGCGCGTGGTGGGCGCGACCTTGCCCGGCGCACCGCTGATGATCGTGGGCAGCAATGGCCGCGTGGCGTGGGGCCTCACGGCGTGTCACGCCGACACAAGCGACCTCGTCGTCGTGCAGACGGGCATCTCGCCCGAGCTCTACCGCGTGCCCGGCCTCGACACGCTGCAACAGATCGAGGTGCGGCGGGAAACGATCGCGGTGAAAGGCGGCGAACCGGTGACGATGGAGTATCGCTGGACCGTATGGGGACCGATCGTCGGCAAGGACGACAAGGACCGCCCGCTCGCCCAGCATTGGGTCTCGCACGATCCCGAGGCGATGAATTTCAAATTTTGGGAGATGGAAACGGCCTCGACCGCGGCCGAGGCAGTGGCGGTCGCCCACCGCGCCGGCGTCACGCCGCTCAACCTCATCGTGGCGGATGCCGAGGGCGAGATCGCTTGGACGGTGCTGGGCCGCTTGCCGCAGCGAGTAGGTTTTGAAGGGCGCTTTCCGATCCTCTGGACCTTTGGCGACCGCAAGTGGGCGGGGCTGTTGCCGCCCGAGGACGTGCCGGTGGTGCGGGCACCGGCGGGCGGACGACTGTGGAACGGCAACAACCGGATGCTCGGCGGCGCGGCCGGCGCGAAGGTGGGCGATTCGGGATTCGATTTTCCCATGAGGGCGGCGCAGATCCGCAACGGCCTCGCCGGGCTCGAGCGCGCCCAGCCGAAAGACCTTTTGGCGGTGCAGCTCGACGATCGCGCGTTGGCGCTCGGCCGCTGGCGCGAGCGCTTGTTGCAGACGCTCACGGCGGACGTCGTCGCGGGAAAACCGGAGCGGGCCGAACTGCGCGGCCTCGTGGAGAACTGGACGGCGCGCGCGAGTGTGGACGATGCCGGCTATCTGTTGGTGCGGAGCTGGCGGCTCGCGGTGGCGCAGCGCGTGCTCAACCCGATTTTCGCGTCATGCCGGGACATCGACCCGAATTTTAGCTGGGGGCGGTTGCCTTGGGAAGAGCCGCTGTGGACGCTGCTCGCGGAAAAGCCGGCGCACTTGTTGAACCCGGCGGAAGGCTCGTGGGACGCGTTGATGGTCGCGGCGGCGGACGGCGTGATCGCTGATGCCAAGCGGGCGAGCGGCTCGCTGGCGAAGGCGACGTGGGGCGCGCGCAACAC
>JBDNFZ010000580.1:0-3233 GCA_041689555.1 Opitutaceae bacterium
ATGGCGCGTGCGGAAATCCTGATCGCCGAAAATCTCCTTCAACGCCGTCTGCGCGTCGTCGAACGAGCCGTCGACGGCCATCGCGAAGACGTGCTCCGCGCCGGTGCAGGCCATCTGGCGCTCCTGCAAGGGCGAGACGCGCCCGTCGGGATAGAGGATGAAAATCGCGGTGCCCGGCTTGCCGAGCAGCCCGTGGATCGCGGCCGCGCCGGTGTCGCCGGAGGTGGCGCCGAGGACGTTGATGGACTGGCGGCGCACGGCGCACTGATGGCCGTAAAGATTGCCGAGGAACTGGAGCGCGAAATCCTTGAACGCGAGCGTGGGACCGTGAAACAGCTCGAGCACGTAGAGGTTTTTCCCGAGCGGCTTAAGGGGCGCGATCCCGGGATCGGCGAACCGGGTGTAGCTCGCGTTGACGAGGGCGCGCAGCGTCTCCGGCGGGAGGTCGGTCGCGAAACGGCGCAGGAATTCAAAACACAGTTCGGCATAACCCAGCCCGGCGAAGGCCGCCAAATCCGCCGAGGAAAACTGCGGCATCGTCTCGGGAACAAACAATCCGCCGTCGGGTGCGAGGCCGGTGGCCACGGCGTCGGAAAACCCGAGCGGCTCGGTTTGTCCGCGGGTGGAGAGGAAGCGCATCGGCGTTAGTAAGTAGGGCGGACTTCAGTCCGCTCTTAAAAAATAGGAGGCGCGGACAGGGCGGACTATAGTCCGCCCTACCCTCACGCCTGATCCAGCTGAAACGCGGCGTGGGCCACGCGGGCGGCTTCGTCGGCGCGGTCCAAGTCGATCACGACGGAGATTTTGATTTCGGAGGTGCTGATGAGCTCGATGTTAATGCCGGCCTCGGCGAGCGCCTGGAAGAGCGTCGCGGCGACGCCGCTGTGGGTTTTCATGCCGACGCCGACGACGGAGAGCTTGGCGATTTGCTCGTGGACGGCGACCTGTCCGCCGCCGATCGCCTCGAGCACGGGCGTGAGCGCCTTGACGGCCTTGGCGGTCTCGGTCTGCGGAACCGTGAAGGTGAGATTGGCGACACCGTGGCGGCCGACGGTTTGGACGATCATGTCGACCATGACATTGGCGTCGGCGAGGGCGCGGAACACCGTGGCGGCGGAGCCGGGTTTATCGACGATGTTGGAGACGCCGACCTTGGCCTGATCCTTGTCGACGGCGACACCGCGCACGACGACTTTTTCCATGTAGGCGACTTCTTGTTTCACGATGGTTCCCGGGTTGTGGTTAAAGGAGGAGCGGACTTCGAAAACGACGTCATACTTGGCCGCAAACTCGACGGAGCGCGACTGCATGACCTTGGAGCCGGAGGAGGCGAGCTCGAGCATCTCGTCGTAGCTGATCTCGGCGATCTTGCGGGCGTTTTTCACGACGCGGGGATCGGCGGTGTAGACGCCGTCGACATCGGTGTAGATCTCGCACTTGTCGGCCTTGAGCGCGGCGGCGAGGGCGATGGCGGTGAGATCGGAGCCGCCGCGGCCGAGCGTGGTGACGCGGCCCTCGTCGTCGGCGCCCTGGAAGCCGGCGACGATGAGGACGCGGCCGGCCTTGAGGTCTTTCTCCATGGGCTTGGGATTGATGCCCTGGATCTTCGCCTTGGTGTGGATCTTGTCGGTGAAGATGCCGGCCTGCGCGCCGGTGTAGCTCACGGCGTCGACGCCGATGCCCTGCAAAGCCATCGCGACGAGGGCGATCGTCTCCTGCTCGCCGATGGCGAGGAGTTGGTCGAGTTCGCGCTCGCTGGGGTTGGGGTTCACGGCCTTGGCGCGGGCGATGAGCTCGTTGGTGACGCCGGCGCGGGCGGAGACGACGACCACGACCTCGTTGCCTTCGTCGCGGGTGCCCTTGATGCGCTCGGCGACTTTCTTGATGCGTTCGACGTCACCGACGGAGGTGCCGCCATATTTTTGGACGATACGGGCCATGTGGCTGAATGGGGAGTTGGAAGGTGAAAGTCGGAAGTTGAAAGAAGGAGGTGGAGCCCGCTAGCCGGCGATGAGTTTGATCGGATCGGGTCTTTCAACTTTCACCTTTCAACCCGCAACCGACGTCAGTCGTTAAAATCTCCGATGCGCAGGAGCACGGGGGCTTCGAGGACGCTGCGGAGGCCGCCGAGGTGCTTCAACGTCGCGCGGATCGCGCGCTCGTCGCTCTCGTGGGTGGTGAGGACGAGGGAGGCCGCCCCGGCGTGCGCGGAGGGATTTTGGATCACGCTCGCGATGCTCACGCGGTGCTTGGCCATGACCGAGGCGACGCGGGCGAGCACGCCGGGTTGGTCCTTCACAGAGAGCCGCACATAGTAGCGGCCGCGGATGCGCTCGGGCGGCGCGAGGCGGCAAGCGGCGCAGGACGGCGCATCGTCGCCCATGTGATGCGCGCCCTTGCCGTGGCGGAGCAGGGCGACGGCGTCGGAAATATCGGCGATGACGGCGCTCGCGGTCGCGTCCTGACCGGCACCGCGGCCGATGTAGAGCGTGGTGCCGACGACGTCGCCGGTGACGGAGACGGCATTGAACACGCCGCTGACGTTGGCGAGGACGTTGCCCTCGGGAAGCAGCGTGGGCTGGACACGGACGCTGAGCTCGTTGGTCGCGAAATCGCGGGTGACGACGGCGAGGAGCTTAATGCCGTAGCCGAGGGCGGCGGCGGTCTTAAAATCGGCGGGCGTGATGCGGCTGATGCCCTCGACGATCATGCGGTCGGGCTTCACCCACATGCCGTGGGCGAGCCAGGCGAGGACTGAGGCCTTGTGCGCCGTATCCCAGCCGTCGACGTCGAGGGATTCGTCGGCTTCGGCGTAGCCGAGGCGTTTGGCGTCGGCGAGGACATCGGCGTAAGCGGCGTCGCGCTCTTCCATCTGCGTGAGGATGTAGTTACAGGTGCCGTTGAGGATGCCGTAAATCCGGGTGAAACGATTCGCGACGAGGCCCTCGCGCAGGGCTTTGATAAGAGGGATGCCACCGGCGACGCTCGCCTCGAAGAAGAAGTGTCCGCCGTGCCGACGCGCGGTCGCAAAAATCTCGGCGCCGTGCGCGCAGATCAGGGCCTTGTTGGCGGAGACGACGATCTTGCCGAGGCGGAGCGCGGCGAGCGTGACCTCGCGGGCGAGGCCGGTGCCGCCCATCAGCTCGCAGACGATGTCGATCTGCGGATCGGTCGCGATGGCGAGCGGATCGGCGGTGAGCTTGGCGGCGGGGATCTTGACGGCGCGCGGTTTC
>JBDNFZ010000581.1:0-4271 GCA_041689555.1 Opitutaceae bacterium
CCGATCAGCAGCACGCGGATCCGGGCGCTTTTGACCTCGGGCGAAATCGGCGCGGCCAATACCCTGTTGGGCCGAACCTATGCGGCTGAAGGGGCGGTGAAGCCGGGCAAGCGACTCGGCCGAACCTTGGGTTTTCCAACCTTGAACGTGGATTGGGCGCCGGGATTGCGGCCCCGCTACGGCGTCTACACCGTGCGGGTTTTCGGGGCCCGCGCGCCGGACGCGCGGCCGGGCGTAGCGAACTATGGTTTGCGGCCGACGGTCGAGGAAACGAGCGAGCCCCGGCTGGAGACCCACGTGCTTGGCCCGTGTCCGTATGCCGAAGGGGATGTCATCCGCGTCGAATGGCTGTCGTTTTTGCGTCCGGAACAGAAGTTTGGCAGCCGGGCCGAACTCGAGGCGCAAATCGGCCATGACGTGGCGGCGGCCCGCGCAGAATTTTCCTTGCCCTGACGCGTCCGCCTCGCGTTATTCACCGTCCGGTTTTTGGGGACCTTTAGCTCAGTTGGTTAGAGCGTTTCGTTGACATCGAAAAGGTCACTGGTTCGAGTCCAGTAAGGTCCACCATCCGCACCGCCGCTCTTGATTGCGGCGGTTTTTTTTGGCCCATTCGCCCATGCTCCAATCGCTGCGCATCCGTAATCTGGCCCTGCTGGAGGAAGTCTCCCTCGAATTCGAGTCCGGGTTCACGGCGGTGACCGGAGAAACGGGTGCGGGTAAAAGCATTCTGCTCGGTGCGCTCGGTCTGCTCGCCGGCGAACGGGCGGACAAGACGATCATCCGGCAAGGCGCGGCGATGTGCGAGGTCGAGGCCGCGCTCTTTTTCGCGAAGCCTAAAAAAATCGACGCCATTCTGGCCCGCCTCGAACTGCCGGCCTGCGAGGAAGGCGTGTTGATCCTCAAACGCAGCCTCGCGAGGGAAAAGGCGCCGAAGATCACGATCAACGGAAGTCTGGCGACGCTGGCGGCGTTGCAAACGCTGGGCGAGCAATGGGTCGATTTTCACGGCCCGAGCGAGCCGCGACGGTTGCTCAAGGAAAATTGCCAACTTGAGCTGCTCGATCTGTTCGGCCGCACGGGCCCGGTGCTGGTGGCCTATAAGGAGAAGTATCGCGCGTGGCGCGAGCGGCTCGCGGAACGCGAAAAGATCCTCGGCGAGACCAAGCTCTCGCCCGGTCAGATCGAATTTCTTAAAAATCAACTGACGCGTTTGGAGGCCTTGGAGCTGACCGTCACGGCGATCGAGGAGTTGGAGCGGGATTTTTCGCGCATGAGCCGCTCGCAGGAGCTGATCGGGCTCACCCAGACCCTCGCCGACGGCCTGACGGGAGATGACGGCATCCAAGGTCGCATGGCGGCGCTGCTCCGCGAGGCCCAGACGCTGCACGGAATCGATCCCGAGGCGAAAGCGTTGGCCGACCGGTTGGCGGCGGCGGTCATCGAGCTCAACGACCTGGGCGCCGAGTTCTCGGCGTTGGGGGCGGAGGCGCAATTCGATGCCGAGCAGGCCGAGGCGCTTACCGAGCGGATGAACACTTGGCTTGAGCTCAAGCGGAAGCACGGTGGCGACGTTGCGGCGGTGCTTGCGGCCCGCGAGGAGCTGAAGCTGCGTCTTGAGGTGCAGGGCGACCTTGAGGGCACGTTGACCCGGCTGGAGCGGCAAATCGCGGAGGCGGAGCGCGCCATGAAAAAGGAAGCGACCAGCCTGCGCGGGTTGCGCGAGAAAGCGGCGAAAGAGTTGGCCAAGGTCGCCGCCAAGGGGATCGCCCAACTCGGGTTCAAGAAAGCCGATTTCCAAGTGCAGATCCGGGTCTTGTCCCAGCCGGGTCCGACCGGGGACTGCGGGTGCGAGTTTATGTTTTCGCCCAATGTGGGCGAGGCGGTGCTGCCGCTCAGCCGGGTGGCTTCAAGCGGCGAGCTGGCGCGGGTGATGTTGGCGCTGAAGACCGTGCTGGCCGATCTCGACGATGTGCCGCTGCTGGTCTTCGACGAAGTGGACGCGAATGTCGGCGGCGAAATCGGCACCGTGGTCGGCGAGAAAATGGCCGCAATCGCCCAGCGCCACCAAGTGCTCTGCGTGACGCACCTGCCGCAGGTGGCGGCGCAAGCGGCCGCGCATTTGGTCGTGACGAAAGACCAAACCAAGGATCGGACGGTGGTCGCCATCGGGCCCATTCATGGCGCTCGAAAGGCGCGGATCCAGGAACTGGCGCGGATGCTGGGCGACCGCAATGCGAAGAGCGCGCTGGCGCACGCCGAAGGCCTGCTCGGGCGCTGATCAAACGGTGACGGTCTGAAAGCTGCGCCATTTGGCGAGCGGGCGCAGGGCGATGGCGATGATGACGAGCTGGCTGGCAACGAAGAGCGACAAAGCGACGAATCCGGATTCGGTGAAGCCGTAGCTGTGCAGGCCGACGCCGAGCATATTCGTGCCGAACCAGCTCCAGCTCGTGACCACGTTGCCAAACACGGCGAGGGCCATGAGCCCGCGCGCCTTGACGAGTCCGCCCCAGCGCGCGTGGAGGATGAGGGCGTTCCAGAGGACGATGATGAGCGCGCCGTTTTCCTTGGGGTCCCAGCCCCAGAACCGGCCCCACGATTGGTCGGCCCAAATGCCGCCCAGCACCGTGCCGACGAAGCTGAAGAGCGTCCCGAAGCAGACGATGCCGTAGACCATCCGGTTAAGGGAATCGGCGGTGGCTTTGTCGAGGGTGCGGGTGAAGCCGCCGCGGAGGATGTAGATGATGGCCAGGAATCCCGCGAGGTAGGTGGCCGAGTAGCCAATCGTTATGATGATGACGTGGGTCGCCAACCAGAAGTTGGAATCCAAGACCGCGCGCATGAGCTCGAGGGTGTCACCCGCCAGCGAGAGGTGGTGGGCCACGAGGAGGGTCGCGAAACCGATCAACCCCGCGGCGACGCTGCCGATGGCGTTCTTGTAGATCGCCTCGAGCACGAGACAGAGACCGACGGAGCCCCAGCCTACGAAGAGGGCCGAGGAATAAAGATTGGTGACCGGAGGGCGGCCCTCGAGCCACATGCGCACGCCGATGCCGACGGTGGTCACGAGCCAGGCGAGACCCACGAGGTAATAGGCGGAGCGGCCGAGCATGTCGGGCCATTTCAGCCATGAGACCAGTGCGAGCAGCAGCGCGATGACGTAGAGCGTCATGCTGGAATAAAACGGGGCGGCGGCGTTGAAGCGTGCTTCGGTGTCGGCCTTGCCAATCTGCTTGCCGAAGCGGAGCTGAATCTGGGCCATGTAGAGTTCGATGAGCTTGTTGAATTCGGCGGGCTTTTGCTCGCGCCACGAATGCGCGAGGCCGGCAAAGGCGAGGACGCTTGAATCGACCGAGCCGCGCTGAAAGGCGCCGAGCAATGATTGGCCGGTGGTCTGCCAGGCGGTGTCGTCGGGGACGTTGGCGGCGGGCGGCACGGCGAGGAAGTTGGTGACCTCGGACATGAAGAGATACTTTTGGCCGAGATCGATCATGGCTTTGGCGGTCGCCTCGTCGTGGGGCTGGCCGGCCTGTTTCGCGCGGACGGCGGCGACGCCGGCGGGCAGCAGTTCCTGAAAGCGGAGAACCTCGCCGAGGAAATCGGCGGAAGTGGGCGGGGCGAGGGTGTGCTTGAGCTGCTGATATTGGACGAGGGCGCCGTAGAGTTGCACGATCGCTTTTTGAAACGGCGTGCGGAGCTGGGCTTCGATGGGCCGGGCGAGCTTGATCTGGCGCTCAAGCTCGGGGATTTTCTTGATCAGATCGGCGTAGGAAAAACGCTTTTTCGCGTCACCGTCCTTGGCCTCGAGCTCGAACATGGCGAGGACATCGGGGTGCACGATTTCGAAGACGCGGTATTTGTCCGCAGCCTCGGAGTGAAAAAAAACGTCGAGGAGCCAGGCGCTGGGCTGAACTTTGTCTCCGTCAGGATTGACGACGGTTTGACGGCCTTGGAAGAGGAGGAGGGAAGTGCGCGCGGCGGTGTCGATCGGCTTCATGCGGCCGTTGACCAGAATGGGCAGGTCGCCGAAGCCGGCGACGTCGAATGCGGTGGGCTCGCGCGGCGGCAGGAGCGTGCTCGCGATGTAGAGGCACCCGAGCAGCAGGACGAAAAGCGGGATGAATTTTTTCATGCGGCGACGGGTGCGATCAAGCGGCGGCGCGCGATAAACGCGACAAGATGGATAGAGAACTGAATGAGAAGCCCGAGGGTCATCAAGGTGCAGGCGATGTAGGGCATCTGCCAACTCGGGTTGCGGACGACCTGAAGGA
>JBDNFZ010000582.1:0-3142 GCA_041689555.1 Opitutaceae bacterium
CGCGAGAAATGATACGGGTCGTCGAAGCCCACCCGTTGCGCCGCCTCCTTCACGAGCCCGCCGTTCTCCACCAGATGCGCCGCCGCCAGCGTCATCTTCCGCCGCAGCAGATACTGATACGGGCTCGTCCCCTGATACCGCCGGAACCACCGGCACACGCTCGACGCTTCGACGGACGCCGCCCGCGCGATCTCCGCCAGCGTTCCCAGCGTCTCCGCCCGCGCGTCGATCAGCGCCTTGCATTTCAAAAAGGCCGCGCGCGCCGGCTCCACCGTTGGCGTCGCCTGCGTCGTTGTCGCCTCGATCTTCAAGAGCAGCAGCTCGACCAGCGCCGCGCAGACTTGCGGGGCAAGCACACCCGTATGTTGGCCTTCGCGGACAATATCCTCCAGCACGCTCGTGATCTCCGCCGGGGCCGCCAGCGCCCGCACCCGGCCCGGCGCCACTCCGCAACGCGCCAGCCGCCGGCCCGCCTCACGCCCCGTGAACGACAGAAAATACTTCACCATCGGCTCGCGTGGGTCCGCCCGCAGTTCGCACGGCATCGTCGGCGCGTAGGCGAACACCGCCCCCGGCCCCAGCGTATGCGTTTTCCCGGCTAGGGACACGCTCCCGCGTCCGGCCACCACGAACTCGATCCCGTAAAAGGGAAACCGCCGCCGCACCAGCGCGTAGTCCGGGTTGCAATGCTCCCGGCCGCCCATCGCCAGCACCACCGGCCGCGCCCGGTTTGGCGCGAGATTCAGGAAAAAATACCGCGCGCCCGTCACCTGTTGCGAGAGCAGTGCCGCCGCGTCTTTGAGGCCGATTTTATCCATGTCGATGCCCCATCTATCCATTTCCCTGGGCGCGGTTCGAGCGCATTATCGCCGCACCGCTTTCCCCATGCCCAAACTCAAAACCATTCTCCTCGTCGCCAACGGCGACCTCCGCCAATCCGCCAACGAAGTCTGCTGGCCCGCCCAGCGCGCCATGGAAGCGTCGCTTACCGCCGCCGTTGCCAAGCTCGGCTACAAGCTCGTCCGCGCGCATCCCTACAAACCGAAATTCAAGCACGGTTTCATCAGCTCACAGAAAGAGGGTATGGCCGTTTTTGCCGGTCTCGATCCCGAGACGCCGCTCATCGTCGCCGAAGCCGTCTGGCAGTATTCCCACCATCTCCTCGCCGGGCTCATCTCCCATCGGGCTCCGATCCTCACCGTCGCCAACTGGTCCGGCACCTGGCCCGGCCTCGTCGGCATGCTCAACCTCAACGGCTCGCTCACCAAAGCCGGCGTCACCTACTCCACGCTCTGGAGCGAAGATTTCACCGACGCATTTTTTCGCACCGGCCTGAATTCCTGGCTCACCACCGGCGTCGCGAAGCACCCGACCACCCACGTCAAACCGCTCGCCAAGGCTGCCGTCCCGCCCAAGGCCCGTGCGCTCGCGAAGAAAATCGCCGAGGATCTCCGCCGCAACAAATCCATCATGGGCGTCTTCGACGAGGGCTGCATGGGCATGTATAACGCCATCATCCCCGACGAACTCCTCTTCAAAGCCGGCGTCTACAAAGAGCGCCTCTCGCAGTCCGCCCTCTACCACGGCGCGACGCAGGTCGGCGACGACGAGGCCCGCGGCGTTTACGCCTGGCTCGTGAAAAAAGGCATGAAGTTCCACCTCGGCACCGACGAAGCCACCGAGCTTACCGAGGCGCAGGTGCTCTGGCAGTGCAAAACCTACGTTGCCGCCCTCCGCATCGCCGACGAATTCGGCTGCGAGTCCATCGGTATCCAATACCAGCAGGGTCTCAAAGACCTCCTCCCCGCCAGCGATCTCGCCGAGGGTCTCCTCAACAACTCCGACCGCCCACCCGTCAAAAACGCCGCCGGCAAAGTCATCCGCGCCGGCCAGCCCCTCACTCATTTCAACGAAGTCGACGAATGCGCCGGTCTCGACGGCCTCTTCACGACCCGCGTCCACACCGCCCTCAACCAGCCCGTCGAAAACACCCTGCACGATCTGCGCTGGGGCGCCCCCGACGCCAGTGGCACGACCTCCGACTACGTCTGGGTCTTCCTTATCTCCGGCAGCGCCCCGCCCGCGCACCACACCGGCGGTTACGCCGGCACCGATTCGCTCCGCCAACCCCCGATGTATTTCCGCCTCGGCGGCGGCACCGTGCGCGGCATCGCGAAGCCGGGCGAGATCGTCTGGAGCCGCGTCTTCGTGGAGGGCGGCAAACTCAAGATGGACCTCGGCCGCGCCAAGGTCATCGCACTCCCGCTGGCCGAGACGGAGCGCCGCTGGAAAGAGACGACCGTGCAATGGCCCATCATGCACGCCGTGACCTACGGCGTGACCCGTGACCAGATGATGGCTCGCCACAAGGCCAACCACATCCAAGTCGCCTACGCGGCCAGCGCGAAGGCCGCCGATCTCGCCCTCTACGCCAAAGCCGCCCTCGCCGCCGAACTCGGCCTCGAAGTCTGCACCTGCGGCACCAAGGCCGACGGCCAAGCGTTCTGATCCGCCCTAAGGGCGCGCCTTGTGCGCGCCCTTCCAGTTTTTCACAGAGGACACGCAGGTCAGACACGGAGGCAGCGGGAGGATTCCGAGTGTTTTACTTTTCTCAAACGGTGCTGATCCGCCCCGCATCCTCGTGTCTTTTTCCGACTCATTGAACTCTGAGTCGGATCTCCGTGCTCTCTGTGACGCCCTGATTTGGTCCACGCAATCTGCTCCAAGCGCAAAGCCGGGAAACAGGCTTCTCGCCGCGCGCCGCTCCGCCGTGCCCCACGTCGAGCGCGTCTCCTGGCTAGCCCTCGCCGCACTCACCGTATCCGTCCTCACCCTCGCCATCGCCCCCGCCCCCAAATTGACATGATAGTCTTGCATGACATTTTTCAGACATAGCCCAATCCACCCTCACCGAGCGCGGCCAGATCTCCATTCCTTCCGCCCTGAGGAAATCCATGAAATTGCGTCCATGCCAGAGCTTTCACTGGCAGCGAATTTCGGTCCGGGAGATTCGCGTCTCGGTTGAATCGGCTCCGGCGGCGGGCCCGTTGGCGGCCCTCGGATACGCGAAAAATATCCGCCCCGGACCGGACCGTCGCACCGCGAGCTGGATGACCGAACTTCGCGCCGGGGAACAATAGCC
>JBDNFZ010000583.1:0-3825 GCA_041689555.1 Opitutaceae bacterium
ATGATCGCGGAGTTCCCCTCGTGGTTGAAGCCCGAGAACGGCGTGATCAAGGCGATGGTGGCGCTGACCTGACCGTTGGTCGGCCGTCCGGTGCGGCTGGGGCCACGTCCGGGTGTAGCCGGAAGCGGGTTCACGTCGGCGCGGGCAGAAGGCTTGATGCCAACAGCCGATGAAATCTGGACTTTTCAAGGTGGCGTCGGGACCTCTGGGCCCGACGGGATTGGTCGGCGATGCCCCTCCAGCCGGGCCCGGAGGTCCCGGCTCTACCTTAATTCACCCAAAGTCTAAAAATTAAGTGACGTTGGTATGAGTGGATAGTCCCGGCTTCAGCCGGTCTGGAATTCTGCGGATTCCGGCTGAAGCCGGGACTACCAACTCGGAGTCGATCTTGCCTCACTCCTGGTTACGCACGACGCGCCCGTCCTCCGAGTTGACACCCATGCGCGGCGCTTTGACGGTTTGCGACGATGTCAGCTCCCGCCACCGGCCCCTTTGATACGATTGAAGAAGCGATCCGCGACATTGCCGCGGGGAAGCTGGTGATCGTCACGGACGACGAGGACCGGGAGAACGAGGGCGATCTGATCATGGCGGCCGCCAAGGCCACGCCGGAGACGGTGAACATGATGATCCGCTACGGCAGCGGCATCGTGTGCGTGCCCGCCTTGGAGTCGCAGCTCAAGCGCCTCGGCCTCGGCCCGATGGTGGCGCGTAACCGCGAAGTGCAGCGCACCGATTTCACCGTGAGTGTCGACGCGGCCGACGGCATCGCGACGGGTATCAGCGCGACGGACCGCACACGCACGATCAGGATTCTGGCCGATCCCGAGGCGCACGCGGACCAGTTGGTGCAGCCGGGCCACGTTTTCCCGCTGCGGGCGCGGCCGGGCGGGGTGCTCGAGCGCGCCGGGCACACGGAGGCGGCGGTCGACCTCGCGGTGTTGGCGGGGCTGCATCCGAGCGGAGTGTTGTGCGAACTCGTCAATGACGACGGCACGGTGCAGCGGTTGCCGGAACTGACGGCGTTCAAGGCGAAGTTCGGCCTCAAGATGATCTCGATCGCGCAGCTCATCGAATACCGGGCGAAGCGCGAGCAGCTCGTCGAGCACGTCTGCACCCAGCCGTTTCCCTCGGAGTTCGGCGAATTCACCGCGCAGGTGTTTCGCAGCCGGCTCGACGGGCGCAGCCATCTGGCGCTGGTCATGGGCGAACTCACGGCGGAGCCGACGCTGGTGCGCGTGCACAGCGAGAATCTGTTGAGCGATGTGTTTCAGGCGAAGGGCATGACCAGTCACCATGCGCTGATGGCCTCGATGCAGGCGATCGCGCACGCGGGCCGGGGCGTGGTGCTCTACATGGAGCCGGCGAACATGGGCGAACTGCTCGTGCAGCGCCTCCAGGCCAAGCCCGGGGCGCTGCCGCTCGCGATGGGATTGCGCGACTACGGCACGGGCGCGCAAATTTTGCGCGCGCTGGGCCTCGCGAAGATTCGTCTGCTCTCCGGCAGCCAGCGCAAGGTCGTCGGCCTCGATGGCTACGGCTTGGAGATCGTGGAGCAGGTCAACGTCTGAGCCTCGACCGGGTGGGTAGTCTGCCGCTGATTTTGCAGGGCGTTTGGCTTGCAGACGCCTTTGGGTTGAGCCGACGCCGATCGGCGTCTGCAAGGCGGACGCCCTACGCGGACAAATCGGCGAGCAGGGCGCGGAGTTCGCGCTCGGGATCCTCGTGGGTCTGTGCGACCGCGAGGTCGAGAGCGGCGATCAGCAGCGGGCGCGCCTCGGCGCGGCGCCCGGCCGCGAGGTGCAGTTTACCGAGGAGAATGCACGGCATCATCCAGTCGGCTTTCTTGGCCACACAGAATTCGTAGTGGGGCACCGCTTCTTCGGCGCGGTTCTCGGCGACGAGGGCCTGCGCGAGACTGAAACGGAAGAGCTCGTTGTCGGGCGCGCGGGCGACGAGAGCCGCAAACTGCGGACTGCGCGGCGCCGGGCTCAAGCTTCGTCGACGATCACGACGACCGCCGTGGCGTTGTCCGGTCCGCCGCGGCGCACGGCCATGTTGACGATGTCGCCCGCCAAAATCTCCGGGTCGTCCTTCTGGCCCATCATGAGGCCGAGTTCGCGGTCCCCGATCATGCGGGTGACACCGTCGGTGCAAAAAAGGTAGCGGTCTCCGGCGATGAGGGGCCGGACGATGAGATCGACCTCGGGCGGAGTGGGCTGGCCGATGCAGCGGGTGAGGGCGGCGCGGTTGGATTCGTGGAAATGCACGACTTCGCCACGCTCCCGGCGCATCCGGGCCTCGTTCTCGACCGAGTGGTCCTCGGTAATGCTTTCAAACACGCCGGCGCGCCAAACATAGGCGCGAGAGTCGCCGACATGGGCGAGCAGCAACATATGATCCCGCACGCAGCCGAAGGTGAGTGTCGAACCTATACCCATCACCGGGCTCACGTCCTGACCGCGGTCGATGACGGCGCGATTCGCGGCATGGACGATGGCGCGCAGGTTCGGCGCCTTATTCCCGGGCGAGGCCGCGATGCCTTCGATGATCGTGGTGACGGTCGCCAGCGAAGCCTCGGCGCCTCCGGGGAGCCCGCCGATGCCGTCGGCCACGCCAAAAATCATGCCTTCGACCTCGTGGATGTAGCAGTCCTCATTCTCGGTGCGAACACGGCCGATGTCGGTGAGGGCGGCGGAGCGAAGCTTGGTCATGCGTTAAGCTGCAAAACGTAAGCAGATGGCTTCTCAGGCGAAAGGATGAAATTGCTCGCTGCGTGTTTCCCGCGTGAGCCGGGTGATCTCGGGCTGCGGGAGGCACTCGAGGAAGAGCCGGCCGTAGCTCTTGGCGAGCACCCGGGAATCGAGGATCGTGATGAGGCCGCGGTCGGTCTGGGTGCGGATGAGGCGGCCGATGCCTTGGCGAAACTTGATCAGGGCGTCCGGCAGCGTGAGGTCGTTGAAGGGGTTGCCGCCGTGGTCGCGAATCCATTCGGTCTTGGCCTCGGTGATCGGATGGGCGGGGGGATCGAAGGGCAGCCGGGTCACGATGACCTGGGCGAGGGCGTCGCCGGGGACATCGACACCGGTCCAGAAACTATCGGTGCCGAAGAGCACGGCGTTGCCGAGACGGCGCATCCGGTCGGCGAGTTCGGTGCGCGAGAGGTCGGCGCCTTGCATGAGGAAAGGGCGGCCGGCGGCGACGAATCCCGCTTCGAGCGCGGCGGCGGCGGCGCGCATATCGGTGTAGCTGGTGAAGAGCACGAGCGTGCCGCCTTTCACGGCGGTGACGCAGAAACCGATGTAGTCGATGAGGGCCGCGATGGCGATTTTCGCGTCCTGCGGGGAGGGGAGCGGAATGTCGGCGGCGACGTAGACCCGCATGTTGCGGGCGAAATCGAACGGCGACTTGACGACGACGGCGCGGGCGCGCTCGGCGCCGATGCGGGCGGCAAAGGGCTCGATCTGGCCGCCCATCTCGAGCGTGGCGCTGGTGCAAATGACGCTCGTGTTACGGGCAAAGAGCAGCTCGCGGAGCTTGGGCGCGACGTCGATGGGCGCGCTGCGCAGGGCGACGATGCCGCGGTTCTTGCCGGTCAGCTCGAGCCAATAAACGTGACCCTCGTCGGCAAGTTCGAGGAATTGCGCGATGCTCTGCCGACATGACCCGAGGCGACCGACCTTCTCGTCGAGCTCATCGCGCACTTTGCCGTCGGGCAACTTGCTGAGGATTTTCCCCAGGCGCACGCCGAGGTTGGCCAGCGGGAGATCGAGCCAAGGCTCGGCAAAACCCGTTTCGCGGAGCCGGAGGATCGGCTTGGTCGCG
>JBDNFZ010000584.1:0-11086 GCA_041689555.1 Opitutaceae bacterium
CGGACGCCGTTCACGCTGCCGCCGGGCGTCGGTTATCCCCATTACGTGGGCATCACGGAACCGGCGTCGGTGCAGACCGTCGACCTCGTGCTCCCTGCGAACCTGATGTGGCGGGACATCGAATGGATGCGTTCCTTCATGAAAGTGCCGATGCTCCTCAAGGGGGTCATGAACCCGGCCGACGCAGACACCGGGATCAAGGCCGGCGCCGAAGGCATCATCGTCTCCAACCACGGTGGCCGGAACCTGGACACCCAGCCGGCCACGATCGAGGCGCTGCCTCGCGTTGTCGACGCCGTGGCCGGCCGGGTGCCGGTGATTGTGGACGGCGGCATCCGGCGTGGCACCGACGTGGTCAAGGCCATCGCCTTGGGTGCCGCCGCGGTGCAGATCGGGCGGCCCTATATCTACGGCCTGGCCTCCGGGGGGGCCGAAGGCGTGACCCATGTGCTCAAGATTCTCCGGCAGGAATTGCTCATGGCGATGTCCCTGCTCGGTTGCCCCACTATCGCGTCGATCAACCGTTCGGTCCTTTGGAAATGACCGCGTCCCAATCGTCGGGCAACGGTAAGGACAACGGGTGCCGCCCGGGCGGCTCGTGGCGGGCCGTGCTGCTGTTTGTCGCCGCGATCATGCCGGTCTCGGCCTTGGCCGCCGACGCGGGCGGTGCCCCGCTGCGGGGCCTCGGCGTGATCGACTGGCTCGTGCTCGTGGGCGTCGCCGCGTCCCTCGTCGGGATCGGAGCCTACTACTCCCGCCGGCAGAAGACGGCGGAGGATTATTTCATGGCGGACCGCAACATGTCCCCGTTCCTCGTCGGGATTTCGCTCTATGCCACGATTTGCAGCACGCTGACCTACCTCGGACTGCCGGGGGAGGTCGTGCAGAACGGACCGGTCTTCCTTGGCGCCACGCTGGTGGCTTTTCCGGTCGTCTATCTGGTAGTGGGCTATCTGGTTATTCCGCTCATCATGCGCCTAAAGGTAACCAGTGCCTACGAACTGCTTGAGGAGCGTCTTGGACTTCCGGTGCGGCTCGCCACCTCAGCGGTGTTCCTGATGACGCGGTTCGTGTGGATGGGGTTGATTCTCTACACGACGTCACTGATCCTGGTGACTGTGATGGGTTGGGACACGGCGTGGATACCACTGATCTCGGTCATCACCGGCGTGATCACCACGACGTATTCGTTTGTGGGCGGATACGCTGCGGTCGTCATCACCGATGTGCTGCAATTTTTTATTCTGCTGGTGGGGGCCGTCGCGACGGTGGTCTGCATCACGGTGCTCATGGGCGGGGTCGGTGCCTGGTGGCCGGTGCAGTGGGCGCCGCATTGGGCGCCGCAACCGTTCTTCAGCACGGATCCCCATGTGCGGGTGACGATGGTCGGCACGTTCGCCGGCGCGATTATCTGGTGGGTGTGCACTTCCGCCTCCGACCAGATGGCGGTCCAGCGTTACCTCAGCACTCGCGACGTTCCCGCGGCGCGCCGCGCCCTGCTCCATAACTGCATCGCCGCTGGGTCCGTGGTGGTGGTTCTCTGCCTCGTGGGCTTTGCCGTGCTGGGATTTTATCAGACCAATCCACACTTGGTTCCCGCGCACCTGTCTTCAGCGAAAAACGGCGACACGCTTTTCCCGCATTTTGTCGGGCATTTTCTGCCGGTGGGCCTACCGGGTCTGGTGGTGTCGGGTCTGCTCGCAGCCGCGATGTCGAGCTTGAGCTCGTGCATCAACTCCAGCGCCACGGTCCTCACGAAGGACTTCATCGAAACGCTCTCGCCGAATCCCGAGCGGACAGAATCCACCCGGGTGAAACACGCCCGGTTGCTGGCCATGGGGGTCGGAGTTGCGGCCATCGCCGCCAGCTTGCTAGCCGAACTCGTCCCGGGAAATCTCGTCGAGCAGGGTGGCAAGATGGTGAATCTTTTCCTCTGCCCGTTGTTCGGTATCTTCTTCCTCGCCCTATGGGTGCCCTTTGCCACGCCCTTCGGCGCAATCATGGGATTCGTCTACAGTTTTGTCACGGCTCTGCTGGTCGGCTACTGGGACTTGTTCACTGGCGGGCAGACCATCAGCTTTCAGTGGATCGCGCCCACTGCGCTGCTGGTGTCGATCGTCGCCGGCTGTCTCTTCAGCCTGCTCCCGACCCGGGGCAAGCCACGCATGGTGCTGGCAGCCTACTCCGGGGCGGCGCTGCTGCCCTGGCCGGTGTTGCTCTTACTCCTGCGCCAATGAGGATCGAAGGCCTTTAGATTTTTCCGACACTGCTTTCAAACCAACCCTAAAAATATGAAAAAAATACGATTCGGTATCACCGGTTCCGGCTACATGGGGCGCACCCACGCCGAAGCCATCAAGACTCTCGGCTCATCGGCTGAGCTCGTGGCCATCTGGGGCGGCACCCGTGCCGCCGGCTTAGCCGAACGCTGCGGTTGCGCCTGTGAGCCTACTCTGGAGGGATTGATGAAGCGCGAGGACATCGACGCCGTCGTCATCACCACGCCGCACCAATGCCACGTGAAGGAGGTCATGCTGGCCTTGGCAGGCGGCAAACACGCGCTGATCGAAAAGCCGATGGCCACGAAGGTGGAGGATTGCGACCTGATGCTCGCGACCGCCGCCAAGCACGGCCTGGTCACCGCCGTGGCCCACAACCTGCGCTTCCGGATCAACCTGCCGAAAGTGCGTGAGCTGATCCGATCCGGCGCGATCGGAAGCATCCAGAGCATGCACTTCTCGATGATCCGGCAGTTGGCGAATGTGGGTAATTTCGGCGGCAACAAGACCGGCTGGGTAAACCAGCCGGAGACCATCGGCTTTGTCATCGATGGTTTGCCGCACGGGGTCGATGCCATCCGCTGGGCGACCGGGGCCGAGGTCAAGCGCGTCGCGGGCTTCAGCCGCACCTACACGCCGGATCGCCCGATCGAAGACACGACGGTTGGCATCATGGAATTCGATAACGGCGCCGTTTGCTCGGTGCATACGACGATCGCCTCGCACGGATTTTTTCCCGGAGAGATGGCGCGTCTGACGATCCACGGGAGCAGCGGAAGTCTCGACATGGACGGATTCGGCGCTCTGCACATGACGGACCGTGGTCAGGGCTGGCGCCTGATCTCGACCCAACCCCCGGTGATGGCCGACGATCCCGAGTCGGCCTACAAAATCGGGCGCATGAAGGCGTTCATCGACCAGATCCAGTCCTTCATCGACGGTCTCAATGGCAAGCCGTCCGAAGTCGCCACGGGGGCCGATGGTCGCGCCGGCTTGGCCGCCTGCCTGGCCATGCTCACGTCCAGCCAGTCAGGCCGCGTGGTGGAACTGCGTTGATCGGACCCAAGAATCTAATGAAACCTGCCCTCAAGATCCTGCTGCAAAAGGACGTGTCTTATCACCCGAGCAGAGCGGAAATGGCCGCCTTGCTGGAAGCGTATCCGGGCGTCGAGATCGTCGAGGCGTTTGGCGACGACGCCGTCGCCGAGCCGGACTTGGGCGACGTCTCCATCCTGATGACCGATCAGCGGGTGCCCAAGGACCTGCGGTCGTGCTCCCGGCTGAAGTGGATCCAACTGGTCTCGGCCGGCGCCAACCAGGTGACGAAAACGGCGATTGCCGACAGTGACATTATGGTCACCACCGCCAGCGGACTTCATGGCGTGCCGATCGCGCAGTTTGTCACGGGCAATCTGCTCATGCTGGTCCACTGCATGCCGCAACTTGGCGAAATCCAACGGTCGCGCCACTGGCCGGCCTCCCGGTGGGACTACCGGGGTTCGCTGCTGCGCGGGAAGACGGCGGGCGTGCTCGGTTACGGCAGCATCGGCCGGGAGTGTGCGCGGCAGCTCCATGCCTTGGGCATGCGCATCGTCGCCCTAGACCCGGGCCCCCGGCGCGATGACGGCTACAATTGCTGGCCCGGCACGGGGGATGCGGAAGGCTCGCTCCCGGAGAGCTGGTTCCAGCCGGCGGAGCTGGCCGGAATGATGCGCGAGTGCGACGTGCTCGTCGTGGCCGCGCCTTACACTCCGCACACCGCGGGCATGATTGGCCCGGCCGAGTTGGCCATGATGAAGCCGGGCGGGCGGGTGATCATCATCTCCCGCGGTGGCATCGTGCAGGAACGCGCTCTGGCCGATGCGCTGATCGGCGGGCACCTCGGCGGCGCCGCCGTGGATTGCTTCGAACAGGAACCGCCGCCGCCCGGGCACTTTTTCTACGACACCCCGAACCTGATCATGACGCCGCACATGGCGGGGGCGTTCGAAGGCTTCTGGCCGGCGATGATGGATCTCTTCGCCGAGAATCTCCGTCGCTTCCATGACGGACTGCCGCTGCTCAATCAGACCAACAAGCGGCTCGGTTACTGAGCGCCTGGATCATGACTACGCCGAAAACCACCGGTCATCAAATAGCCTCGAGCCTGCCGTTGTCAGCTGCGGCGTGGATCGCCGTGGCGATGCTCTGGCTGGCGGGAGGTTCCAACTATCTCACGCGCACCATGCTGACCACGATGCGCGGTTCGATTCTCGAGGAGATTCCCATGAGCGACGCGCAATTCGGGCTGCTCACGTCCGGCTTTCTCTGGGTCTATGCCATCGCCAGTCCCTTCGGCGGGTTTTTCGCCGACCGTTACAGCCGCCGGCTCGTGGTGATCATCAGTCTGTTCGCGTGGTCGGCTATCACATGGCTCACCGCCTACGTGCAAACCTTCGAGCAGTTCCTCGCACTCCGGATACTGCTGGGTTTGAGCCAGGCGTGCTACATTCCCGCCGCGGTCGCGCTGATCGTCGATTATCACCGCGGGCCGACCCGCTCCTTGGCCACGGGTCTGCATGTGACCGGCCTGGTCGGCGGCTCGGCTCTCGGGGGCCTGGGCGGGTGGCTGGCGGCGGAGTCCGGTTGGAGCCAAGCCTACCTCGTCATCGGCCTCCCGAACCTCGCGCTCGGCGTGCTGCTCTGTTTCACGTTGCGCGATCCGCCGCGCGAGGGTTCGGGCGGAGCGACGGAGCCGGTTCGTCTGGGCGGAGCGTTGCGCAGCCTCGGGCGCCCGGGAGCATTCTACGCCATGATGGCCTGCGTGGGAGTGCAGGGCGCGGTCAGTTGGACGATCATCGGTTGGATGCCCACGCAGATGCGGGAGCAGTTCAACATGGGGCAGGGCGCCGCAGGATTTTCCGCCCTCGGGTTTCTTTATTTCGCGCAGTTCGTCGGTCTCCTAGCCGGCGGCTACTGGACGGATCGCATGAGCCTGAGGAATCCGCGCGCCCGGATTTTCATTCCCGCCGCCGCCATCGTGTGCGCGGCCCCGGCCTTCTGGCTCACGGGGTGGTCGCCGATGCTCGGTTTCACCCTCGCGAGCCTGAGCCTTTGGGGTCTGGCGATGGGGTTTCTGGGTGCGAACATGATGCCGATCACCTGCCTGATGGTCGATCCGCGCTATCGGGCCACCGCCATGGGCGTGTTGAACCTGTTTGCCGCCGTCAGCGGAGGGCTCGCCGTCTACGGCGTCGGGGCCCTGCGCGATGCGCACATCGGCTTCAGTCTTATCCTGACCACCGCAGGGTTTGGCGCCGTTCTGTGCGGCCTTTTGCTGTGGGCGGTCAACTGCATCGGCCGGAAACAAGACGCCGCAAAGGATCACGCCTGAATGCCGCAACCCGACCCCTCCTTTATGCCTAAATTCGATTTGCCCGTCTGGAAAGAACTTGCTCCGCCGCCGCTTCCGCGTGCGGGTTGTGCCGTTGGTGTCGTCGGTGGCGAGCTGGTAGTGGCCGGCGGCACCTACTGGCGCGAGGGGCGAAAATTCTGGAGCGAGCGGGTGGACACCTTCGATCCCGTGGCCAACCTATGGACGGCCCGGGCGTCGCTGCCCCGGCCGCACGGCGACGTCGCGGCCTTGGCGCATGCCGGGGCGTTATTTGTGTTCGGAGGAGGGGCGGAAGGTGCCGCCACGTCCGACGTGTGGACCCTGCGCGACAACATCTGGACGGCACCGGCCAATCTCGCGCTGCCCGCGCCCCGGCGTTCGTCGGGCGCGGCCGTGGTCGGCGGGACATTCTATCTCCTCGGCGGCCTGAGCGGCACCGGCAGCGAGTTCTCCCTCGCCACGTCGACGGTATGGGCCGCCAAGCCCGACGGTCGCTGGGAATCCCGGGCGCCGATGCCGGGGCCGGCCCGGTTCAACCTCTCGGTCGGGGTGGTGGGCGAGCGTATCGTCGTCGCCGGCGGCTGTGCCGAGGAGCGCGGTGCGATCAGGAACCTCGACGAAGTTATCGCCTATGATCCGTCTGCCGATGTCTGGACGGTGCTGGGCCGCCTGCCCTTTGCCAGCCGCGCGGGTTGCGGGCTGGCGGATGCCGACGGGCTGCTGATCTTCGGTGGTTACACGGACAAGTTTGAAGCCGGCATCCTCCGCTATGATGTCCCGAGCGGAACAACAGAAACCGTCGGCCGGTTGCCCACGGGCTTGGCGGGCGCGTATTTTCTGCGGATCGGTTCGCAGATTCTCGGCGTGACCGGCGAGAACGGAATAAAAATGCGTTTCCCCGGAATGCTCGGCACCGCGTGACTCCTCGGCCACTCGCCATGCTCCTTTGATCCGGCCCGACAACCGCCAACCTCCTTCGTTTCCCATGAAAATCACCGCAATCAAGACCTATCTCCTGAAGCATCCGATGACGCGCCCGACCGGCCCGGCGAATTTTTATTATCGGGTCCGCACCACCCTCATTATCAAAATCGAGACCGATGAAGGCGTGGCGGGCTGGGGCGAGGCCGTGGCGTTCGCCGGCGTGCGCGAGCTGATCGAGCAGCAATACGCCCCCGTCCTGATCGGACGCGACCCGCTGGCGCACCGGTCGTTATGGCGCGAGTTGTGGGGGCAGAATTTTGGCAACGGCATGGCGTTGGGCGGGGTCGACATCGCTCTCGACGACCTGCGCGGCAAGGCGTTGAAACTGCCGGTGGCCGAACTCTACGGCGGTCGGTTGCGCGAGCGCGTGCCCGCCTACGCCTCCGCGATGAATTACATCGAAGGAGAAGATCCTGAGGAGTATTACCCGCGCGAAGCGACGGAGTTGGTCGCCCGCGGATTCCGCGCGATGAAAATGCGGATTGGCGGGCAAACCATCAAAGACGACCTGCGCGCGATCAAGGCCGTGCGTCAGGCGGTCGGACCGGACGTCAAACTGATGGCCGATGGCAACGGCGCGTATTCGCTGGGGACCGCCATGAGAATGGGGCGCGAGTTGGAACAGCAGGATTTCTACTGGTTCGAGGAGCCGCTGCCTCAGAGCTCACCGGGCTACGCGGGCTACGAGGTGCTGACGAGCAAACTCGATATTCCGATCGCCGCGTGTGAAGGACTCACTTGCCGCGCCCAGTTCAAGGAAGCCATCTCGAGGCGGGCGATGGCGATCGTCCAGCCGGACGTCTGCATCGCGGGCGGCATCGGCGAGTGTCTCTTCGTGGCCGAAATGGCGCGGCTCTGGGGCATCCAATGCATGCCCCACTGCTGGGCGGGCGGCCTGGTGATCGCGGCCTCGGTGCATTTTCTTTCACTGTTGCCCGATGCCTCGTGGGGGCGCACCACGGAAACCCCGATGCTGGAACTCGACCACGTGGAAAATCCATTTCGTGAGCAGCTGTTCACGCGCTCGATCGAAATCAAGGACGGCTTTGCCACCGTGCCCAAGATTCCCGGACTGGGAGTCGAGGTCGATGAAGAGCGATTGAATTACTACGCTGCCAACTAGCGCTGATTCCTGCCGATGCCGCCCCTCCTCCTTTCGCCATGATCCTCGTTCAACTCGCCCACGCCGCGCACTACAACGAGCTGTCGCCCCTTTTGTCCCGCTGAGCCATTCCACCCATGACCACCGTTGCCCAATCCAACCCGACCATCCTCGCCACCGCCGTCGTTCCCTGGAACGAACGCTTTGAATTTCAGGAGGACGTTTTCCGTCGCCAGGTTCACATCCTCGCGCGCGAGCTCACGCGCGACCTCTATGTCTTCGGCACGGCGGGCGAAGGCTACGCCGTCACCGAGCGGCAGTTCGACCGGATCACCCGCGCCTTCTGGGAGAGCGCGCAGGAGAGCAAGGTCAACCCGATGGTCGGGCTGATCTCGCTGTCGCTGCCCACGATCATCGAGCGTATCGAGCGATGCCACGCTTTGGGCTTCCGGTTGTTCCAGCTCTCGCTGCCGTCCTGGGGCGCCCTGAACGACGGGGAGGTCGACCGTTTCTTCGCGGAAACTTGCGGCCGCTTCCCCGACTGCCAGTTCCACCATTACAATCTGATGCGCACGAAACGCCTGCTGACCTCGGTCGAATACCGAAGGCTGGCGGCGGCGCATCCGAACTTCATCGCGGTGAAAAACAGCACCACGGATCCGGCGGTGATTGCCGATCTCATGACCATGACGCCGCGCCTGCGGTTCTACATCACGGAGTTTGGCTACGCCATCGCCCGGAAAACCCACGACCTCGGCCTGCTGATCTCGCTGGCCACGATCAACGCGGAGCGCGCCAAGCGCTTTGTGACGGGAACCGACGCGCAGCGCGCGTCCGACCTGGAGGAACTCAACGCGGTGATCGCGGGGCTCAAGGCGACCGGCGCCAAATTCCACATCGACGGCGCCTATGACAAGATGCTCTACCGCTTGACCGATCCGACCTTCCCGCTGCGACTCCTGCCGCCTTACGCCAGCGCTTCCGACGCCGACTTCGAGGTCTTCAAAGCGGCCGTGCCCGCAGGCTGGCGGCGCACCTGAATCTGATCCCCGATGAACAATTACGGCCGTTTTGAAAACCAGAAGGCCATCATTACCGGCGGCACCTCCGGCATCGGCCTCGCCATCGCCCGGCGCCTGCGTGCCGAGGGAGCGACCGTCGCCGTGTTCGATTTCGCCCCGAGGGCTTTCGCCGCGCTGGGCGCCGAGTTTGGCGCCGGGCACCGTTTCCTGTCGGTGGACGTCACCAACGAGCCAGGGGTGAACGCAGCGGTCGCCGAAGTGGTGGACCGGTGGGGCGGGGTGGATGTCCTCGTGAACAGCGCCGGCATCACCGGTGTCTCGGCCCGCAAGACCCACGAGATTACCTTCGAGGACTTTCAGCGCGTGATCCGCGTCAACCTCTTCGGCTCGTTCCTCACCAGCAAGGCCGTGCTGCCCGGCATGGTCGCCCGCGGCTATGGGCGGATCCTGCACATCGCCTCGATCGCGGGGAAGGATGGCAACGCCGGCATGGTCTCCTACTCGAGCTCCAAGGCGGCCGTCATCGGCATGACCAAGTCGCAGGGCAAGGAATACGCCGAGAGCGGCGTGACGATCAATGCCCTCGCGCCCGCCGTGATCCAAACGCCGCTGGTTGACGCCATGCCGGCCGAGCAGGTCAAGGCCAACACCGACAAGATACCCATGAAGCGCTGCGGGACGCTCGACGAGATCGCCGCGATGGCCTGTTTCATCGTCTCGCCGGAAACCTCCTTCACCACCGGATTCACCTTCGACCTCAGCGGCGGTCGCGCCGTCTACTGATTTTCTTTTCCACTCATCCCATGCTCATCACCGACGTCCGCACCACGCTCCTCACCGGGCCCTGCACCAACGACCCCTTTCTCAGCGAGGCGCGCAAACGCCGCAGCGCCGCCTTCATCGAGATCTTCACCGACGGGCCGCACATCGGCATCGGCGAGACCTACGCGGGTTACTTCTGCCCCGAGGCCGTGCCGGCGATCGTCGAGTTCTTCAAACCGATCCTTGTCGGCCAGACGGTGGAAGACATCCCCGAGCTCTGGCGGCGGATGTATCACTGCGGCAATTTCTGGTGCCGGGTGGGGCTCGGGGCCTCCGTCATCAACGGCGTGGAGGCGGCCCTGTGGGACCTGAAGGGCAAGCTGCTGGACCAACCGGTGCACGCGCTGCTCGGCGGCAGCCAGCACACCCGCCTGCCGTGTTACGCCACCGGCGGCCCGAGCAATTACCCGAAGGAAAGGCTGGCGCAGAAGATGGACCATTATTTCTCGCTCGGCTTCCGCGGGCTCAAGGTCGGCGCCGGCAGCTTCACTTCCGGCGAAGGGTGGTATATGCCGCAGAAGGCGGCCGAGGCGGCCGACTTCGAGGCCGACAAGGTGGCATTCATGCGGGCCCACGCCGGGCCAGACGCTTGGCTGATGTTGGATGGACACATGGGCAACAGCCCAGGCGCGACGTGGTCGCTCGACGTGGCCACCGCAGTCGCGAATGCGCTGGAGCCCTACAATCTGTTTTTCCTCGAGGAGCCGCTGCACTACACCGATCCGTGGGGCTACGCGGAACTTTGCCGGGCCACCACCACGCCGATCGCCGGCGGCGAGTGTCTGACCGCTGCCTACGAGTGGCGCGTGTTCGCCAAACAGGATTCCTTCGACATCGGCCAGCCCGACGCCTCCTTCACCGGCGGCCTGGGCGAGTTCATGGCGGTGGCGCAAATGATGGCCGACCGCGGGCGCAAAATCGCCACGCACGCGTGGGGCGCGGGCGGTTCGCTCATGCAGAACGTGCATTGCGGCTTCGCCGCGGCCAACACCTGCATTCTCGAGATTGCGCCCGACTATGCAGGACTTCATACCGACGTGATCGACGGCGGACTGATCATCAAGGACGGCTACGTGCTGCCGCCCGAACGTCCGGGGCTCGGCGTCGTCCTGACCGACGAGATTAAGCGCCGCTATCCCTTTCAGCCCGGCACTGGCGAGTTCAACAGCGTGCCCGGCAAAATTCTCTCCACGTGACGCCCATGAGAATCCTGATTGATGTGCCGGTGGAGCCGGCGGCCCTGACAGCCTTGCAAGCATCCGACCGCTTCGCCGTCGATGCCATCACACCGCCCGCCGAGACCGCCCGGCCGCTCGATGCCGCGCGCATCACGGACGCCGACGTGCTTTTCTGCAGCATCCCGCCGTCGAACTTCGCCGACATGCGGCAAGTGAAGTGGGTGCAGCTTGCGTCGACCGGCTACACGCAGCTCTTCGGGCTCGATCTGCCGGCGCGCGGCATTCGCGCCACCAACTGCCGCGGGTGCTTCGATGTGCCGATCGCC
>JBDNFZ010000585.1:0-3578 GCA_041689555.1 Opitutaceae bacterium
AAGAAGTAGCTGGTGAGCTCGGCGCCCTCGCAACCGTGCGCGGCGCAGTAATCGATGAACCGAAACATGTCCGTCGCGCGCCCGACGGGGACCTTGAGATTTGGCTGGCCTCGGGAGACGGGGAAATTCTCGCGGAAGGAAAAGGCGGCGAGGCTGAGGCGGAGGCGCGGGCGTCCGGTGCGGTTGAAGGGATTGGCGGCGGCGGACGCAACCGGGACGGCCGCTAGGGCCGAGGGGGCGGCGGCGACGGCGAGACCGGCGGCGGCGCTGAACTTGAGGAATTGGCGACGATTGAGGGGATTCATGGGATGGTGCTGTTGAAGAACGGGAATCCAGGGTGTTAGTCAAAGACGGAGCGGGGCAGGGGAACGGCTTGCATGGGTCGGGCCCGGGAGGAGGTCAACGAGCTACGAATTCGACGGCGTGCAGCCGGACTCGATGCGTTTCCCCTGCACCTCGCGGGCGATCGCGAGGAAGTCCGGGCCAAGCGCGAGCACCTCACAGCCTTATTCCGAATTGCTCTCAAGATGAGATGAACAACGGCTTTTTGTCGGAGCCTGCCAGCAGGCGATCTCACCGATGTCGATTTCAACCGCGCCGGCTGGCTTCCGTCTGAATCGCCTGCAAGCAGGCTCCTACCTCGCGGCCTATTAGTCTCATCTTGAAAGCGAACCGGAATTAGTCGCCGAGGCGCGCGCGCTTTGCCGGGCCCGGGCCGGCGATTGATCCTGCGCGGGCCGACGCCGGTCGCGGGTTGGCGCGAGACCGGTATCGACATCGTGACGTGGGCGCAGGGCGGGCTCTTCGACGCGATCAGCACGTCGCACTTTCTCGACACGGATTTTTCCAGCCCGACGCCGAACTGCGCGTGGCGCCGGGCGAGCCGCACGCCGCAGTGGATTTCACGGTGAAGCTCAACGGCGTGTCGATCAAGTGGTTGCCGCGCCGAAAGACGCCGGAGTTGTTCGTGGAGTTATCCGGTCCCGGCGATCTGTCCGGTCGAGGCCCCATGCCCGAGGCGAGCCGCACGTATCGGATCGCCCCGGCGTTGCTGCGCGTGGGCGGGAATGAACTCGAAATCACGAATGACGTCGCGGACGGCGTGGAGTTTGCGACGGTGAATCTCGGGCTGCGGTAGGGCCGCGAACCGGCTGCAGGCTTGCCACGCTCCGGGCCTTGGCTTCGCTCGCGGGCCTATGTCTCCGAAAACCGCTCTCGTCACAGGCGCATCGCGCGGCATCGGCCGCGGCATCGCCGTCGAACTCGCCCGCGCGGGCACCCGCGTGGCCATCAACTACGCCGGCAATGCCGAGGCCGCCGCCGAGGCGCTCGCCCTCGTCAAAGCCGCCGGCGGCGACGGCTTCATCGTGCAAGGCGATGTCTCCGTAGCCGCAGACCGCGAGCGCCTCGTAGCCGAGACGGTCGCAAAATTTGGCCGGATCGACCTGCTGGTGAACAACGCCGGCGTCGCGCCGAAGGTCCGCGCCGATCTTCTCGACGCCGGCGAAGAGAGCTTCGACCGCCTTTACGAAATCAACCTCAAGGGGCCGTTCTTCCTGACGCAGCTCGTCGCGAAGCAAATGCTCAAGCAGGCGCCCGACGCCGAGGGTTTCCGCGGTCGGATCGTGAATATCACGTCGATCTCGGTCTACACCGCGTCGATCAACCGCGGCGACTACTGCATGGTGAAGGCCGGGCTCGCGATGATGACGAAGCTTTTTGCCGACCGGCTCGCGGGCGACGCCATCAATGTCTATGAAATCCGCCCCGGAGTGATCGCGACCGACATGACCGGCGGCGTTAAGGAGAAATACGACAAGCTCATCATCACCGACGAGCGCGGCATCACGCCGATCCGCCGCTGGGGCAAACCCGAAGATATCGGCCGCGCCGTGCGCGCCATCGCCGAGGACCGTTTCCCGTTTTCCACCGGCGCATGCTTCGATGTCGACGGCGGTTTCCACCTGCACCGGCTCTAAAAAAGCGCCGGGGAACTTGCGACCGACGCGAAGTTTGTTTCCATGATCATCGTCATGAAAAAAATCCTCGCCCTCGTCTCCGCCCTTTGCCTTGCGGTCGTCGCCTATGCGGCGCCCGGCAAGATTGCCGACATCTCCCACGCCGACCTCCAAACCGCGATCGCAGCCAAATCGGTCACCCTGCTCGACGTCAACGGCAGCTCGTCCTTTGCCGAGGGCCGTATTCCCGGCGCGATCGATTACGCCGCGGCGAAGAAGCAGCTCGCGGCGGCGTTGCCGAAAGACAAGGCCGCGCTGGTCGTCGCCTACTGCGGCAGCGAATACTGCAGCGCTTACCGCTCCGCCGCCGTCGCCGCGATCGAGCTCGGCTACACCAATGTCAAACACTACGCGCCCGGCATCGACGGCTGGAAGAAGTCCGGCGCGAAGGTCGAAAAAAGCTAAACCGGATCAGCGCCGTTTTTCCCAAGATTTGCCCGGGCTGAGTGCCCGGGCTTTTTTGTTTTCGGCTCGCGGGAGGGTGGCGACGCGGAACACGGTGTCCCCATGTTGCTAACGTGTCAGGCCGGATTTGAATCAGTGCTCGTGCGTGAACTCGCGGATATGGGGCTTGTCGTGGGCGAACACGGGCCCGGCTGGGCGTTGGCGCCGGATGCGCCGGACGTGAGCGGGTTGGCGTTTCCCCATGTGACGATGCGCGCAGCGGTCGAATTAAAGGGCGAGTCGGTGAACGCCCTCGCGGGCGGGTTGCTCGAGTATTTCCTGACGAGCCTGCGCGGTGAGCGGGTGGAGTCGGCGTGGCCCTGCGTGTTCGGCGGGCCGGCGGAGTTGGTCGGGCTGGGACGGCGGATGAGCGGCGTGGAAAAGGAGTTTCACGAGCAGCTCAAGAAGCGGCTGGCGCGCGTGGCGAAGCTGGCGGTGGCCGATCTGCCGCGCGGGCGTGGCGAGGCGCGCGGGCTCTTCGTGTGGTTCGCGGATTTCGGCCGGGTGTTCGTCGCGCGGGACGCCGTGATCCACGGGCAGCGTCGCATGGCCGACGACGACGCGGCGCCGTCACGGAGTTATTTAAAAATCGAGGAGGCCTACGTGGTGCTCGGACGCGAGCCGCAGCCGGGCGAGACGGTCGTCGATCTCGGCGCGGCGCCGGGTGGTTGGAGTTATAGCGCGGCGAAGCGCGGGGCGAAGGTGATCGCGGTGGACAACGGGCCGCTCAAGGGCGGGGCGTTGGGGCATCCCGACATCGTGCACCGGACGGGCGATGCGTTTCACTTCAACTTCGAGGAGGGCGCGGCCTACGACTGGATGTTCTGCGATCTGCTGGAAGAGCCGCATCATGTGATGAAGAACCTCGTCGAGCCCTGGTTGGCACGCGGCTGGTGCAAACGCTTTGTTTTCAATTTGAAATTTGGCCACGCGGATTCCGTGGCGCTGCTGCGCGAGTTGCGCGCGCCGGAGTCGCCGCTGACGCGGTATGCGCCGGGATTTCTGATCCGCCACCTATATCACGATCGCGAGGAATTCACGGTGGTGGGCGAGGTGAAGGCGCGGGTGTGAGGCGTTAATTCTCATAATCTTTCAACTAGTCATTCGGGAGCGGGG
>JBDNFZ010000586.1:0-3241 GCA_041689555.1 Opitutaceae bacterium
AGCGGATTTCGTCTGTTTCGGAACGGTCCTCGTTGAGATCAAGGCGGTGTCCAGACTGGCGGACGAGCACCGGGCCCAAGTGCAAAATTATCTCCACGCGACGGGATTGCGGGTCGGATTATTGATAAATTTCGGCCACTTCCCCAAGGTTGAGCATGAGCGGTTCGCACTCTGATTCTTCCGTGTATTCCGTGTGTTCCGTGGGCAACTTCCTAATATGAATTTCATCCTAAAAATGGCCTGGCGTGACTCGCGGGCTTCGCGGCGGCGGCTCTTGTTGTTCTCGCTCTCGGTCGTGCTCGGGATCGCCGCGCTCGTCGCGATCGGGTCGTTCACGGTCAACCTCAGGCAGGCGATCGACGACCAGGCCAAGGGGCTCCTCGGGGCGGACCTCGTGGTGACTTCGCGCGTGGCGTTCACCGAGCCGGTGCTCGCGCATCTCGCCGGACTGGGCGGGGAGAAATCGCGGTCGCAGGAGTTTTCCTCGATGCTGGTGTTTCAATCGGCGGGCGACGCGACCCGGCTCGTCCAAGTGCGCGCGATCGAGGGAAATTTCCCGTATTACGGCACCTTTGAAACGGTGCCGGCCGACGCCCCGGCGAGGCTGCGCGAGGGCGGCGCGGTCGTGATCTTGGAGGAGACGCTCCTCTCGCAGTTCGGCGTCAAGGTGGGCGATCCGGTGAAGTTGGGGAAGGCCGTCTTCACGATCGTCGGGGCGTTGCGGAATGTGCCGGGCGAGTCGGCGGCGATCTCGACGTTCGCGCCGCGGGCGTTCGTGCCGATGGGTGCGTTGGAGGCGACCGGGCTGACGGACCGCGAGAGTATCACACGGCATCGCGTCATGGTGAAGCTGCCCGCGGGGAACGACGCCGAAGCGATCGAGCGGACGATGCGGACGAAGTTTGCCGCCGAAAGGCTCCAGTCTTCCACCGTGGTCGAGCGGAAGCGCAACCTGGGCGCGGCGCTGACCAACATCGAGGGTTTCCTGAATCTCGTGGGTTTCGTCGCGCTGTTCCTCGGAGCGATCGGCGTGGCGAGCGCGATCCACGTCTATGTGCGGCAGAAGATCACGACGGTGGCGGTGCTGCGCTGTCTCGGCGCGAGCGCGTGGCAGAGCTTCGCGGTCTATGTGGTGCAGGGGGTGGCGCTCGGCCTTGTGGGTGCGGCGCTCGGAGCGGCGCTCGGCGTGGCGTTGCAACTGCTGCTGCCGGTGCTGCTCAAGGGCATGGTGCCGTTTGCGGTGGATTTTTTCATTTCCTGGTCGGCGGTGGGCCGGGGCATGGCGGCGGGGTTGGTGATCTGCGTGCTGTTCACGTTGCTGCCGCTGCTCGCGGTGCGGCGGGTGTCGCCGCTCGTGGCGCTGCGTTCGGCCTTCATCGAGCGCACGGGCGCGGCGACGGATCCGTGGCGGCTGATTTTGGGCGCGTTGATCCTCGGGGCGGTGGCGGGCTTCGCGACGTGGCAGACGCGCGACTGGAAGCTCGGTCTCGGTTTCACGGCGATGTTGCTGGCGGGCTTCGGCCTGCTGGCGGGCTTGGCCGTCGTCGTGGCTTGGGCGGCGCGGCGGTTTGTGCCGCGCGGTCTGCCCTATGTGGTGCGGCAGGGCATCGCGAATCTCCATCGCCCGAACAACCGCACCGTGCTGCTGCTGCTGTCGCTCGGGCTCGGGACGTTTCTCATCCTCACGCTCTACCTCACCCGGACCACGTTGCTGAACCAGATCGAACTGGCGGGCGAAGGCGCGCGGCCCAATCTCGTGTTCTTCGACATCCAGGACGACCAGATCGATTCGTTCAAGCTGCTGGCCGCCAAGGAAGGCGCTCCGGCGATGCAGACGGCCCCGATCGTCACGATGAAGATCGCGGGCCTTAAAGGCCGGCCCGTCGAGGAGATCTTGCGCGAGCGGCAGGCACGCCGCGACGCGCCTCCGGCCGAGGCCGACGAAGGCCCGCCCGCCGCCGAGGCGCGCGGCGAGAATCGCGCGGCCGGGGGCAATCGCGGGGGCCGGCGCATTTCGGGCGGGATGCTCGGCCGCGAGTATCGCTCGACCTATCGCGGGGCGATCTCCGGCTCGGAACGCGTGGTGGCGGGCGTGTTCGAGGGGCGCGTCGCGCCGGGCGCGGCGGTGGTGCCGATCTCGGTGGAGGAAAGTTTTCTCAAAAACCTGCAGGTCGGTCTCGGCGACGAGATCGAGTGGGATGTGCAGGGCGTCCCGTTGCGGACGAAGGTGACGAGCGTGCGCGCGGTCGAGTGGCGGCGGCTGGAGTCGAATTTCTTCGTGGTGTTTCCCGAGGGTGCGATCGAGGCGGCGCCGAAGACCTTCGTCGCGGCGCTGCGCACGGCGACGCCGGCGGATTCGGCGCGGGTGCAGCGCGCGATGGTGGCGGCGTTCCCCAATGTTTCCGCGATCGACCTCGCGCTCATCCTCACGGCGCTCGACTCGATTTTCTCCAAGATCGCGTTCGTGATCCAGTTCATGGCGGCGTTCACGGTGATCACGGGCGTGATCGTGCTGGTGGGCGCGGTGTTGAACGGCCGCTACCAACGCATCCGCGAGACGGTGTTGCTCCGCACGCTCGGGGCGACGCGGCGGCAGCTCGTGCAGATCCAGCTCGTGGAATACGCGATCCTCGGGGTGCTCGCGGCGGTGGTCGGCGGCGCGCTTTCGATCGCGGGCAACGCGCTGCTGGCGAAATTTGTCTTCAAGATCGCGCCGGTCGCTCCGCCGCTGCTGATCCTCGGCGCGGTGGCGGCGGCGGCGGCGGTCACGGTTGTGACGGGCCTGCTCACGAGCCGGGGAGTGACGGATCACCCGCCTTTGGAGATCTTGCGGCAGGAGACGTAAGCGGCGCGGAGGCTCGTGCGCTCGCGGAAAATCTGCGTCTGGCGGCGGGAGATTTCGAACTCGGTGCCGCCGCGCAGGCGGACCTTGAGCGTGCCGCAGAACCACGGTTCGACGGGTTCGATGGCCGCAGTTGCCCGCGAAACACGCGAAAGAACGCGAAATGCCGAGGCTCGCAGAATGCAGTGGCGATCGTGACCGAGAGCAGGGCGGACTTCAGTCCGCCTTACCAGAGCAACGAAGGCGGGCTGAAGCCCGCCCCTGGAGTTTGGCTCGGATGGTAGCGATCAGGAAGGCGGCGTAGCGAGGACTACGCAGCGGAGAAGAGCGCGTGGGTAAGACTGGGGGTTAGTTTCTCATCGTTGGTGTCGCACGAGGCGGGCGACGTGAAGTGGGCGA
>JBDNFZ010000587.1:0-10374 GCA_041689555.1 Opitutaceae bacterium
AACTTGCCGCCGGGATTGACCGTCGATCTGCACGAGGGCCGGGCGTGGGTGGGGCTGGTGCCGTTCTTCATGGAGCGGGTGCGGCCGCGCGGGCTTCCGGCGGTGCCGGGGCTTTCGGATTTTCTGGAGCTCAACGTGCGGACTTATGTCCACGACGCCCAAGGTCGGCCGGGGGTGTGGTTCTACTCGCTGGACGCGAACCAGTGGCTGGCGGTGAAGATCGCGCGGACGTTGTTTCACCTGCCTTACGAACACGCGGAGATGACGGCGAACTTGAGCGCGGGAGACGGCGAAATCGATTACCGGGTGCGGCGAAAAGGGTCGGAGCACGAGAGCCGGTTCCGCTACGGAACAGCGGGCCCGACGCGGGCGGCGGCGCCGGGGTCGTTGGAATTTTTTCTCGTGGAGCGCTACCGGTTGTTTGCGTGGGACGCGCGGCGGGGGCGGTTGTTGACGGGCCGGGTGCAGCACACGCCCTATCAAATCGGCGCGGCGGCGACGGCGACATGGGATGACACGATGTTGCGACTGGCGGGCTTCGAGCCGGACGGGTGCGAGCCCGGTCACCGGTGCATGGCGCGCGCGGTGGAGGTGGAAATCTGGCCGATGGAGCGCGTGGCGGAACCGGTGCGCGCGGCGCCAGCGCAGGGCGAGGGCTTGGGAGAGGGCGTGGCGGCGCCGGCGTGAGGGCCGGGCGGGTCAGAACCAGCGTTTCTTTTTCAGGTAGATCACCATCAGGATGGTGGTGAAGATAGTGATGCCGATCGCCCAGGGGTAGCCTCGCCTGAGTTCGGGCATAGCCTCGAAATTCATGCCGAACCAGGTGCCCACGACCATGACCGGGATGGTGACGGCCGTGATGGCGGTGAGGAATTTGATGCCCTCGTTGGCTTCGAAGGCGGCCTTGTTGAGATAAATGTCGAATGCCATCATGAGGCGTTCGTGGAAATTGACGGCGGTGTCCTCGAGGCGGGCGAGGTTGTCGCGGAGATCGCGGTAGTAGGGGAGCAAAATGGGACGGATGAACTTGCTGTCACCGCGGGCGAGGCGGTCGATGACGTCGCGCTGCGGGCGGACGATGGTGCGGAGGCGCGAAAAATCGCCGCGCACGGCAAGGAGATCGTTGACGAGCTTCTCGTGGGTGGAATCGCGGGCGAGGACGCATTCCTCGAGTTCCTCAAGCTCGGCGCGGAGCTCGTCCATGACGGGATGGTAGTTGTCCACGAGGTGGTCGAGGAGAGTGTGGGCGAGGCGGTCGGGCCCGCGGGCGGTGCTCTTGGCGACGCGCTCGAGGGCGGTGGCGACGGAGCGGAGGGGAGTGCGGTGGAAGGTGACGAGGAATTCCTTGCCGAGGAAGAGATCGAGCTCGGTGGTGGCGAATTTCTCGGTGCGGTTGAAGTCGACGGCGTGCGTCACCATGAAGAGGTAGTCGTCGTAGTCCTCGATCTTGGGGAGCGAGCTGGGGGTGACGCAGTCCTCGATGGCGAGAGGGTGGAAGGCGAAGACTCCCTCGAGGATCAGCTTGATTTCGTCGTCGGTGGGCTGGTCGAGATCGACCCAGAGGATGAGGCCTTTGTCGCCGCGGACGAGGCGGAGCGCCTCGATCTCGAGATCGCGGCTGACGAGCTTGCCGTCGCTGAAGACGAAGGAGTGGATCATGGCACGTGGCGATCAGGCCGGGGCGGCGGCGATCAGGCGTTCCTCGGCGGCGGCGACGGCGGCGATGAACTCGGTGGGCGTGGCGGCGGCGAGGAAGGCGGTGCGGTTGGTCTCGTGCTTCAGCATTTTGCAGAGCGCGCTGACGACCGCGAGGTAGTCTGCGGGGTTGGTCTTCGGGGTGCCGAGCATGAAGATGAGGCGGATCTGCTCGTCGGGGTGGTCGCCGCAATGGATGAAACTTTCGCTGCGGCCCACGGCGAGGGCGATGGATTTGACGTGCTCGGTGCGGGCGTGGGGCAGGGAGACACCGTGGCCGATGCAGGTGGTTTCGAGCCGGTCGCGGGCGAGGAGTTCGCGGTAGAAGCCGTCGAAGTTGGTGACGGCGGGATGGTCGGTCAGGAGTTTGGCGACCTCGTTCAGCGCGGCGGTGCGCTGGGTGCTTTTCACATCGAGCGTGATGCGGGACGGGTCGAGGAGCGGGGAGATTTTGCCGGGCATACGAGCGGTGAAGGCGGACGGATTTGAGAGCGAGTCAGGCCCGCGCCGGGAGGTTGGCAAGGGCGGAAATGACGTTGCCGCGCATGCGCGGGCCGGTCCACGTTACGGGCATGAAACGATGGCTTTGGACGGGGTTGTTGGCGGTGTCGGTTTGGGCGGGCGCGGCGCGTGGTGAGGAGGCCTTTTCCAAGACGGTGCTTCCCGCCGACTACGCGGCGGCCGGGCTGGCGAAGCTGACGCCGGAGGAGCGCAGCCGGCTCGATGCGCTGGTCGAGGCCTACAAGAGCGGGGCGCTGGCGACGGCGCGTCAGGAAGCGGAGACGGCGCGGATCGCGGCGGAGACAAGGGCGACGAAGGCGGAACGCGCCGTGGAAGAAGCCAAGGCGGAGGTGACGAAGGCGAAGAAGGCGGAGAAGGCGGAGCCGGGCTTTTTAGCCCGGGCCAAGGTGATGCTCACGCCCGGCACGGAGATCGAGTATGCGACGGTCGAAACACGGGTTCTCGGCGAATTTCGGGGCTGGGACAACGGGACGGTTTTCGCGCTGGAAAACGGACAGCGCTGGCAAGTGCTGGGGAGCAGCTACGTCAGCCCGCCGGAGCCGGGGCCCAAGCGGGTCAAAGTCGCGCCGGGTGTGCTCGGCAGTTTCTTTTTGGAATTCGAGGGCGTCCGACAGCGTCCGAAGGTGAAGTTTATCGGCGCGACGAAGTGACGACGAGAGCATGCGCCGCCGGTCGGAACGGCGGCGCACGGTCGGCGGCCAGAGTTAAGGCGCGGTTGGCTCGGTCGGCGTCGTGGTCTCGCCGGTGTCGTTGGCCTCGATTTCCTCGGCGCTTTCGACGATGCGGGCGACGCTCAGGAGTTTGTCGCCGGCCGCGAGGGTTAGGAGCTTGACGCCTTTGCCGCCGCGATTGACCTCGCGGATTGTGTTCACCGGGCAACGCACGCTCTGTCCCTTGGCGGTGAGGAGCATGATTTCGTCGGTGTCTTTGATGCTGAGCGCGCCGGCCAGATTCACGGAACCGTCCTCGGGGAGGGTGATCGCCCAGACGCCGCTGCCGCCGCGGTTGATGAGGCGGTAGTCCTCGAAGCGCGTGCGCACGCCGAGGCCGGCTTCGCTGGCGACGAGGAACTTGGCGGTGTGGTCGACGACTTCGATGACATCGAGGTAGTCGCTCTCGAGTTTGAACCGCATGCCGGTCACGCCGCCGGTGTTGCGGCTGGTGGCGCGGAAAAGTTCTTCGCCGGACTCGGCGTCGCGCTCGCGGAAACGGACCGCGAGACCTTGGTGGGAAACGAGGATTATCTCATCGGAGCCGGTGGTGAGCACGGCGCCGATGACGGAATCTTTTTCATCGAGGTTGATGCCGATGAGGCCGCCGTCGCGGGTGCAGTTGGCGTAGTCGGCGAGGGAGCTCTTTTTGATCACGCCGCGTTTCGTGGCCATGACGAGGAAGCGATCCTCGGCGAACGCCTTCACGCAGATCATCGCGGCGATTTTTTCGCCCTCGGCGAGCCGAAGGAAGGAGGCGACGGATTTGCCCTTGGCGGTGCGGGTGCCCTCGGGGACATCGTAGACCTTCTTCGCATGGCACTGGCCGATGCTCGTGAGGAAAAGAATGTAATCGTGGGTCGAGGCGGTGAAGAGGTTCTCCACGAAATCTTCGTCGTAGGTCTCGGCGCCGATGACGCCTTTGCCGCCGCGTTTCTGCGAGCGGTAGTCGGCGACGGGGGTGCGCTTGATGAAGCCGAGGTGGGAGACGGTGATGACGCAGCCCTCGTTGGGGATGACGTCTTCCATGCGGAACTCGCCGGCGGAGCCGATGATCTCGGTGCGACGGGGCGAGGTGTATTTCGCCTTCATCTCGGCGAGCTCCGATTTGATGAGGGCCATGAGTTTGGCGTCGGACTCGAGAATGCTGCGGAGTTCCTCGATGACCTTCATGAGTTCGAGGTATTCGGCCTCGATCTTGCCGCGCTCGAGGCCGGTGAGTTGGTAGAGGCGGAGTTCGAGGATGGCGTCGGTCTGGCGCTCGCTCAGCGGATACTTCGCCATCAAGCGGATCTTGGCGTCCTCTTTGTTGGAGGAGGCTCGGATGATTTTGACGAAGTCGTCGAGGTTATCGAGGGCGATGATGTAGCCTTCGAGAATGTGGGCGCGGTCTTCGGCTTCGCGGAGGCGGAACTTGGTGCGCCGCGTGACGACGTCGCGGCGGTGCTCGATATAGCACTCGATGAGTTCCTTGATGTTCATCTGCTTCGGGCGCTTCTTGTCGAGGGCCAGGAGCGTGACGCCGAAGGAGGATTCGAGGGCGGTCTTTTGGAAGAGCTGGTTGATGACGACCTTGGCCTGCTCGCCGCGTTTCAGCTCGATGACGATGCGGGTGTTTTCGTCGGACTCGTCGCGGAGGTCGCGGATGCCGTCGATTTCTTTTTCGCCGACGAGTTCGGCGATGCGGAGGACGAGGGTGTTGCGGTTAACGTTGTAGGGGATCTCGGTGATGACGATCTGCTCCATGCCGCCCTTGAGTTCCTCGGTGTGGGCTTTGCCGCGGGTGCGGACGATGCCCTTGCCGGTTTTCAGGTAGCTGAGGATGCCGTCGCGGCCGGAGATGATGCCGCCGGTGGGGAAGTCGGGTCCGCGGACGATGTCGCAGAGGGCGTCGACGGAGATGCGGGGGTTGTCGATGATGGCGAAGGTGGCGTCGATGATCTCGTCGAGGTTGTGCGGCGGGATGTTGGTCGTCATGCCGACCGCGATACCGGTCGAGCCGTTCATCAACAGATTCGGCAGGGAGGCCGGGAGCACGGTGGGCTCGGTGGTGGACTCCTTGTAGTTGGGCGCGAAATCGACGGTGTCTTCGTCGATGTTCTTCAGCATGTCCTCGGCGATATTCTTGAGGCGCGCCTCGGTGTAACGGTAGGCGGCGGGCGGATCGCCGTCGACGGAACCGAAGTTGCCCTGCGGATCGATGAGCGGGTAACGCATGACCCACGGCTGCGCCATGCGGACGAGCGTGTCGTAGACGGAGGAGTCGCCGTGCGGGTGGTAGTTCTTGAGGACTTCACCGACGACGCCGGCGCACTTGTCGAAGGAGCGGTTGTGCAGGAGGCCCTCGCGGAACATGGCGTAGAGGACGCGGCGTTGCACGGGCTTCAGGCCATCGCGGGCGTCGGGGAGGGCGCGCGAGATGATGACCGACATCGAGTATTCGATGTAGGCCGACTGCATGATGTCGGTGATGTTGGCGGAGGAGAGTTTTTCGTTGGCGGTATACACGGGAGAGGGGCGATGGGTGAAGGGCGAGGGGCGATGGGGCCCGGAAGGTTAGAGGTCGGCTTCGGTGAGGCCGGCGATTTTCATCTGATGTTTGAGGAGGCCGAGTTTGAGTGCCTGATTGCCGTGGACGGGGACGACAATGCGCTCGCGCTGACCGGATTTTGTGAAGACGTGGTGAGTGCCATTTACGCGGGCGAGATGCCAACCGCGTTGATGGAGAAGCCGCATGAAATCCTTACCGGACACTTGTTTCATGCGGTGCAAGCGTAGCGAAATTTCCTTAATTCCAAGGGCTATTTGTCCACAAACTGTTCGGAAAATTAGACTGCGACCTCGATGACCTGATCGCCCGGGTGCATTTCTCGTTGGTCGTCATCGACCGAAAGCCAGCCCTCGATGGCCACTTTGATATTACTGTGAAGTTCCGGCAGATTTTCCGCCTGCGTAACGCAGCCGGGCAAGGCCGGAACCTCGGCCCAGAAGCCGCCTTCGTCTGCTTTGTGGATAATGGCTTTGAGTTTCATGAGGGTAGGTTGGATTAGACGTCGAGGAATTGCACGTTGAGAGCGTTGTCTTCGATGAACTGGCGGCGGGGGGGGACTTCGTCGCCCATCAGCAGCGTGAAGAGACCGTCGGCTTTGGCGGCGTCTTCGATGTTCACTTTGAGGAGGCGGCGTTTGTCGGGGTCCATGGTCGTCTCGAAGAGCTGCTTCGGATTCATTTCGCCGAGACCCTTGTAGCGCTGGATGTGGAGGCCTTTCCGGCCGTTGGCACGGATGAGGGTGACGATTTCGAGCGGGCCGAAGAGCTCGGCTTTGTTTTCGTTTTTCGTGCCGAGATTTTCGGTGATCGTGTAGCGCGCGGTCGTGGTGGGCGTGACCGTCGTGATGTCGAGGCCGGTCTTGGCGAGGGCGACGAGGAGCTTGGTCATCTCGGTGCTCTCGAAGATTTCGTGGATGGTGACGCGCTTTTGCGTGGCGTAGGATTTTTTCTCGACGGGCGCGGGCGGAGGAGTCGGAGCGCCCGCGAGCGGGCTGGCTACGGGGGACTCGGGCTCGATTTGCTCGGTGAGGTCGGCGTTGAGTTTGTGCGCGGCGAGGAAATCGGCGCGGGCGTGTTCGTCGCGGAGGAACTCGTGGCTCTCCTTGTTGCCTTCGCGGATGCGGGAGACGTAGCGGGGGAGGACGCGCGTGACGGGGTCCTGGGTGTCGAGATACTCGGGGAGCGAGGCGCCGTAGCGCGTGACGCCGCCGCCGAATTTTTCGAGGAGGGCGAGGTTTTCGACGATGGTCTCGATTTGCGCGGGGGCAAAGATGTGGCCGTCGGTGAGGCGCGTGAGGACGATGTCCTCGGAGCCGAGTTCGAGGAGGATGCGGTTGAGCTGGTCGTCGTTGTCGACGTATTGCTCGCGCTTCTTGCGCTTGATTTTATAGAGGGGCGGCTGGGCGATGTAGATGTAACCGCGCTCGATCAGGCCCTTCATCTGGCGGTAGAGGAACGTGAGGAGGAGCGTGCGGATGTGGGAGCCATCCACGTCGGCGTCCGTCATGATGATGATCTTGTGGTAACGGGCCTTGGCGGCGTTGAAGCCGCCGACGGATTCGTCGCCCTCGCCGATGCCGGTGCCGCAGGCGGTGATAAGGGTGCGGATTTCCTCGTTGGCCAAAACTTTGTCGAGGCGGGCCTTCTCGGTGTTGATGAGTTTGCCACGGAGCGGGAGGATCGCCTGGAAGCGGCGGTCGCGGCCCTGCTTGGCGGAGCCGCCGGCGGAGTCGCCCTCGACGATATAGAGTTCGGTGAGCGCGGGATCGCGTTCGGAGCAGTCGGCGAGTTTGCCGGGGAGGCCGCCGCCGGAGAGGGCGCCCTTGCGAACGGTCTCGCGGGCCTTGCGGGCGGCTTCGCGGGCGCGGGCGCCGTTGAGGGCCTTGTCGACGATGCGTTTCGCGATGGGCGGGTTGGTCTCGAAATACTGCATCAGGCCCTCGTAGGTGACGGAGCCGACGACGCTTTCGACCTCGGGCGAGAGGAGTTTGACCTTGGTCTGGGATTCGAACTTGGGGTCGCTGTGCTTGATCGAGATGACGGCGGCGAGGCCCTCGCGGACGTCGTCGCCGGTGATCTGCGGGTCCTTTTCCTTCAGGAGATTGTTGGTCTTGGAATATTGATTGATGGCGCGGGTGAGGGCGCTGCGGAAGCCGGAGAGATGCGTGCCGCCGTCGGGGTTGTGAATGGTGTTCGTGTAACACATCACCTGGTCGTTGTAGGTGTCGTTGTATTGAAGAACGACCTCGCAATGGATCTCGGCGGGTTTGTCGTCGAGCAGGAGCTTGGTTTCCTTGAGGAAGCGGATGGGCTTGGGGTGCAGCGGGGTCTTGCCGGTATTGATCTGCTTCACGAATTCCTCGACGCCGTCCTTGTAGAAATAGCGCTCGGGTTTTTGTTCGGCGGGGCGCTCGTCGGTGAAGATGATTTCGAGGCCGGAGTTGAGGAAGGCGAGTTCGCGCAGGCGCTGGCCGATGCGGGCGGAAACGAAGACGGTGGTTTCCTTGAAGATTTCGGCGTCAGGTTTGAAGGTGATATAGGTGCCGGTTCCCTTGGCTTTGCCGATGACCTCGAGTTTTTTCACGACCTTGCCGCGCTCGAACTTCATGTGGTGGACTTTGGCGTCGCGGGAGACCTCGACCTCGAACCACTCTGAGACGGCGTTGACGCACTTGGCGCCGACGCCGTGGGTGCCGCCGGAGAATTTATAGCCGCCTTGGCCGTATTTGCCGCCGGAGTGGAGGGTCGTGAGGACCATCTCGACGCCGGGGATGCCGTATTGCGGGTGGATATCGACGGGGATGCCGCGGCCGTTGTCGCGGATGCTGATGGAGCCGTCGACGTGGATGTTGACCTCGATGCGGGAGCAGAAGTTGGCGAGATGTTCGTCGACGGAGTTGTCGAGGACCTCGGAAACGCAGTGGTGGAGGGCGCGTTCGTCGGTGCCGCCGATATACATGCCGGGCTTCTTGCGGACGGCCTCGAGACCCTCGAGTTTGCCGAGTTTGGAGGCGTCGTAGGCGTCGGCGCCGGCCTGGTTGATTTCGTTGCGTTCGGACTCGGTTTGATCGGCCATGAAAAAGGTTTTATTCGGGTGAAAAATTAAAGGAAAATCATCCGGAAAACCGCAGGGAGACGCGAGGGTTTTTTTGGGAAAAAAGCGGTCGGGAAAGGGCGTGCAAACGGGTTTAAACCGAGGGTTTCGTTTGACCGGCAGGGGGACACCGGCAAGAACCTCGATTTATGCCGAGTCCCCTGATCGAAACGCTGCTGATTCTCCAAGATCGCGACACGAAAAGGCTCGGTTTGGAGGCCCAATTGAAGGCCGTCCCAAAGGAGATCGCGGCGGTCGAGGCGAAGATTGCGGGCGAAAAGGCGGCGATCAACGCGGCCAAGACCGAGGTCATGGGGCTGGAAACGCAAAAGAAGCTCCTTGAAACCGAGATCGGGTCGGCGGAGACCAAACTGGCGAAATACCGGACGCAGCAGTCGCAGGTGCGGAAAAACGAGGAGTATCAGGCGCTCGGGCACGAGATCGAGACGACGGAGAAGCAGATCGGCGACTTTGAAGGCAGTCAATTGGAGCTGATGTATGGCCTCGACGAGGCGAAGAAGAAATTCGCGGAGGCCGAGGCGGTGTTGAAGGCGAACATCACGGGCCACGAGACGCGGATCAAAACCTTGCACGAACGCGCGACGAGCGTGGCGGAGGAGTTGAAGGGCGCTCTGGCGGCGCTGGCGGCCGCGCGCGAGGCGGTGGCCGAGCCGGCGCGCCGAATTTATGATCGAATCGCGGTGCGAACGCAGCCGGTGGTTGTCTCGTCTCACGGGGGCAACTGCAACGGATGCCACCTGAAGATTTCGAACGAGGTGGAGACGGCGGCGCGGGGCAAGGGCCCGCTCGGACCGAACCAACTCGCGACTTGCGAGAACTGCGGGCGGATAGTTTATTGGGAGTCTTAGCTTTGGGGCCTGGCAGTCGCTCCAAGTTCTTTGATCCCAAGATGCGGTTAACCGCCGCGTCCGTTTTGAAATTTGGAGAGGAAAGTCCGGACACCACAGGGCAGGATGCTGTGTGAGGCTTACGCCAAGCACAGGCGCCGCGTCTCAAAGCGCGGTGACGGCTCAGTGTAACAGAGAATATACCGCCGGACGGGCAACCGTTCGGTAAGGGTGAAAAGGTGGGGTAAGAGCCCACCGCGTTCGCCGCGAGGCGGACGGCACGACAAACCCCTTCCGGTGCAAGGCAAAATAGGTGACTGGGCGGCTCGTCCGATAGTCACGGGTATGTCGCACCCGCCGGCGCTCAAGCGAGCAAGGGCGGGCGGGGCCTCGCAAGAGGGCCCGAGAGAAATGACTGCCGAAGCGTCGGAAGACGCGGCACAAAATCCGGCTTACCGGCCTCAAAGCTAAGAATTTTTTCGCCCCGCTTGGGATCGGCGGGCAGTCGGATCAGGCGTCGATCAGCCGCCAGAATGCGGCAGGGTCGCAGAGATCGGGCAGGACCGCGGAAGGCTGATAGCCCGAAAGGGCGGCGGCGCTGTGGCTGCCCGTCGCGACAGCGAGGGTGCGGGCGCCGATGGCGCGGCCGCAGGCGATGTCGTGGGGCGTGTCGCCGATGACCCAGACACGCTCGGGCGCAAAATCGACGCCGGTGTGTTCGCGGGCGCGGCGGAGGGCGTGGGGGCCGAGGTCGTTGCGGTGCTCGCTGTCGTCGCCGAAGGCGCCGAAAGGGAAGAAATCCCATAGCCCGTGAAAATCGAGTTTGGCGCGGGCGCCGCGTTGCGCGTTGCCGGTGAGGAGGGCCTGCGTGACATCGGGCCGGGCGGCGGCGGCGGCGAGGAGCGCGGGGATGCCGGGAAGAACTTGGGCACCGGGCTTGGCCAGTTCGGCCGGG
>JBDNFZ010000588.1:0-2959 GCA_041689555.1 Opitutaceae bacterium
AGCTTCGACCCGGCGGCGCCGAATTTTTTCCGCCCCGACTACGCGCCCGAGCGGTTCACCCGGTTCATCACGAACCGCGAGGAAGTGAACGGATACACGGGAGTTTTCATCAGTGAGCGCGCGGCGTTTATGAAGGGCCGGCTCGTGGTGACGGCGGGAGTGCGTCGGGATTTCGTGACCATCGACGTGACGGACCGCCGCCCCGCGGCCGTGCAATCGCGCGTGAGCGACCGGGTCGGCGAGACAACCGGCCACCTCGGCGCGAACTACATCATCGCGCCCGGGCGGTTGCTCGGCTTCGTCAACACGAGCACGGCCTTCGAGCCCTCGTCGCGGGTGGATGCGCGCACCGGCCGGGTGCAGGGCAACGAGACGACGCTCGGCTACGAGGGCGGGGTGAAAGGGGTGTTCCTCGAGCGGCGGTTGGCGGTGATCGCGATGGGGTTCACCTACTTCAACCAAAACATCTCGCGGCGGAATCCGCGCTACGACGATCCGGTTTTCGACGCGAACCAGACGCAACCGCAGTTGCTCGCGGCGGGCGAGGAGCGGTTCACGGGCGGGGCGCTCGAGGCGAGATTCAAGGTCACGCCAACGTGGTCGTTGAGCGGCAAGACGACCTACAACCGCGCGATCACGACGCGGTCGCCGGATCTGCCGGAGGAGATCGGCCGGGTGTTGACGCGGTTTCCGCGGCTGACGGGCGGGCTGACAACGCGCTATGCGTTCGGCGACGAGGGGCGCAAAGCCGGGTTGAGCGTGGGGGCGGGCGCGACCTACTTGAGCAGCACGGTGTCGAGCTATGGAAACGCGACGCGGGCGTATTTGGAGTTTCCGGGCTACGTGTTGGTGAGCGTGAACGCCAGCTATCGGTGGAAGACGGGCAAGTATGGCCACGCGGTCGGCGCGAATCTGCGGAACGCGCTCGACCGCGACCTGCTCGCACAGGTGGCGCGGGCGCACGCGGGGCGGGAAATCGCGGCGAGCTACGGGTTGAGCTGGTGAGGGTCCGGCTCCGGGTGACGTTGGCGGGGCGCGGGGATGAAGGTGGAGAGCGGCGTCCGGCGACGCCGGGGGCCCGCGCGACGGGGTAAAGAAAACGGCGGGCTCCGTGGGTAGCCCGCCGAGGTGCCGAGGATAGGCTGTGGCAGTCGTTACGGGAGGAGGACGGCGTCGATGACATGCACGACACCGTTGGTGGCGCGCACATCGGCGGCGACGACGTTGGACTGATCGATCCTTACCCCGCCGGTAAGGTTAACGACCAGCGGCCGGGCACCGGCGCGGAGGGTGGCGACGTTCTGGCCGTTGGTGAGCTGGCTGGAGAGCACCTGGCCGGAGACAACGTGGAACAGGAGCACCTGCGCGAGCGCGGCGGGATCGGCGAGGAGCGCGTTGAGGGTGGCGGGCGGCAGGGCCGCGAACGCGGCGTTGGTGGGCGCGAATACCGTGAACGGACCGCCGGCGGCGAGCGTGGCGTCGAGGCCGGTGATGCGCAGCGCGGTGGCGAGCGTGCTCAGGTTGGGATTGGAGGCGGCGAGCCCGCTGACGGTCTGGCTGGTGGTGCCGCCGGCGACGGCGCCGAACTCATAGATTTCTATCAGGCCGGGGCGGAGGTCGGCCGCGCCGTTGCCGCTGAGCTGCACGGTATAGGCGCCGGCGGGCACGCCGACGAGGAGCGCGGCTTCGTTGGCGTTGGCCAGCGGGAAGGCGCCCACGGCGGAGGCCACGGTGTTCAGCAGCACGAGGTTGGGCGCGGTGGCGACGTTGTCGTTGGCGGCGATGACCGTGCCGGTCGAGCTGCGGAGCTGCACCACGGGATCGGCCAAGGGTGTGGGCACGCCGAAGGAGGCGAGGGTCGGTCCGACGCCACGCACGAGGACCCAGCGGAGTTGGCCGGCGGGGGCGTTGACGACGAATCCGCCGATATGCGATTGGTTGCCCGAGCCGACGGCGGCGCGGGAGGACTGATTGACAAGGCTGCTGGTCTGGGCGGACGCCACAGCGACGAACAGGCTGAGGGAAGCGGCGACTAATGCGGGGATCTTTTTCATTTTTGTTTTCGGAGCTGTCGTTAGTTTTTGCGAAACGTGGAACGTCCGCGTTTCGGATACCTATAACGCATGAATCCCGAGGCCGGATGCATGGCGCATTTTTTTGCCGATGAAGGCGCGGCGGCGATCGCGCGCAACGCCCGCGACCGCTCGCGCCGGTGGCGCGGGCGGTCGCGGACAGGGAAATTTCGGCCTGCTAAGTTTGAGCCGGTAGGATTGGTCGCTCGCGTAGGAGCAAATTTATTTGCGCCGTGGGACACGACGCCGCGCGGCGCGATGTAGGCGTGGCGCGGTGTAGGGGCGGCGCGGTATAGGCGTGGCGCGGTGTAGGCATTGGCCGCAGCGGGTGATCGCAAATAAATTTGCTCCTACGGGAGCGCGACGCTCAACGACCGAGTTGCGGGAAGATGGCGGACAGCGCGAGGAGTTGCAGCAGGCCGGTGAGGGCGACGACGAAAATCGCGGGCGTCCAGGTGCGGAGCGTCTGGCCCTCGGTCATGCCGCTCATCTTGCTGAAGATCCAGAAGCCGCTGTCGTTCATCCAAGAGATGGAGAGTCCGCCGTAACCGCAGGCGGCGAAGATGTAGAGCGGGTTGACCGAGAAGCCCTCGGGTCCGGCAAGGGAGAACATGATGCCGGCGGAGGTGATCATCGCGACGGTGGTCGAGCCCTGCGCGACGCGGAGCACGGCGGCGAGCAACCACGCGAGCAGCACGGGGTGGACAGCGTGGTCGCCGGTGAGCGCGCGCACGGAGTCGCCGACACCGGCGAGCTTGATCATCGCGCCGAACGCGCCTCCGGCGGCGGTGATGAGGATGATGGTGCCGGCGGTCTCGAGCGGCGGACCGATGACCGGGCCGGCGTCGCGCCAACCGATGGATTTTTGGCGGATATAGACGCCGATC
>JBDNFZ010000589.1:0-7891 GCA_041689555.1 Opitutaceae bacterium
CGCACGATCGCGCGATCCACGGGTTGCGCACCCGCATTGTCCGCGATCCGCGCGTCGTCGACGTTGATCGCCACACGCTCCGGCGTGATCGCGGCCCGACCGCCGGCCTGCCCGACGCAGATCACCAACACCGGCCCGTGCGCCCGCAACAGCCGCCCCAGTTCGCGATTCGCCGCGCCAAACACACACGGCAACAGCGCCCCCACCACGCGGTGACGGGCGATCACGCTTCCGTGCAAATTCCGCGCGATCTCCTGCGAGGGATTGATCGTCTCGCCGCCGAAGGGCTCGAAGCCCGTGATCAGAACCGTTTTCATCGCGGAGAGTTTCAACCTCGCGGGGGTCTCACGTCGAGTAGACACAGAAATACATCAACGCCGCGTTGAAGACCCAGATCGCCGCCGCGTAGGGCACCTGCGCCTTGATCACCGCATAGTCGTCGCGCAACTCCAGCAGCTTGACCGGCACGAGGTTGAAATTGGCCGCCATCGGCGTCACGAGCGTCCCGCAATAACCGCTCAGCATTCCCAGCACGCCCATGACCGCCGGATCGCCGCCGTGAGCCTCCACGATAAACGGCAAGCCCACCCCGAGCGTCATCACCGGAAACGCCGCAAACGCATTCCCGAGCAAGATCGTGAACAACGCCATGCCCCCGCAATAGGCCAGCACCGCCACCCCGGGCAGGTCCACGGGCAGCACCGTCGCCACGACCTGCGCGATCGCGTCCCCCACCCCGGCCTTGGCCATGATTCCGCCGAGCGCCGCGAGCATCTGCGGCAAGAGCAGCGCCCAACCCAACAGCTGCAAGAGCCGCCCTCCCCCCCTCCCGCACCGCCGTCAATGGCCGCTCCCCGGTCACCCTCAGCGCCAGCACCAACGCCACCGCGCAACCCAAGCCCAGCGCGATCTGCGGCGCCTGTCGCGTGCTCGCCAGCACGAAGCCGGCCCCGCTCACCCGGTCGAGGACGAGCCCGCCCACCACCGCCACCGCCGGCACGACCAGCACCGGCCACAGCACCCGGTTGCCCAGTCGCCGCGCCCTCGCCTCAAGTTGGCCCGCATCACTCGCCGCGAACCGTGGCACACCGACTTGCTTCATCGCCGTCAGCACCGTCAAGCCCACGACCACATAGCCCACCGCCGCATGCGGAAGCCAACTTCCGCCGCCCACCGCCACCGCGAGCAGCAGCCAAAAGAGCGCCGACCCTCGGCGTTTCGGATGCGTCGCGTCGCCCGCGATCTGCGCGGCGACGATCGCCAACACGCCCCCGCACCCGATGAAAAAATATTCGAGCGTCAGCAGCGGGGTCACGGGGCGGGTCCTCCTTGCTCGCGCGCTCCGCGTTGCAACCGCCGATCCAGCCGGCGCGACCGCCACCACCCCACCGCGATCACCCACACGGCCGTGGGCACGCTCCAGAATTTCAAATCTCCCAATGCCACCTCGACTCCGGCGTTGTCGAAGAACACCTTCACCAAAAGCAACGCCCCGATCGCCACGATGATGTCGTCGGAGAAAAAATTTCCCACGTTTTCCGACGCCGCCGCGTGCGCCCGGATATCGGCCCGCCCCCGCTCGTCCAACTTCGCGTGCCTTCCCTGCGCGGCCCCTTCCGCCATCGGCACCAAGATCGGTCGCACCATCGAGGCGTGGTTGCCGATGCCCAGTCCCAGCATGCTCGTCACTCCGCGCACGATTTGGTAAGTCCACAAAACCCGGCCCGCCGTCGCCGTCGCCGCCCGTCGGATCAACGTCGCCACCCTTTCCTGCAATCCGTGCCGCTCCAATAATCCCACGACCGGCACCATCAATATCACCGGCAACGTGAGGCCGCGATTCTCCACGAAGAAACGGCCGAACATCGTCACGACTTCGTGCGGCGAAAACCCGGCCGTCAGCCCGGTCGTGAACCCCGCAGCCACCACGACCAAAAGGGGATTTACGCGGAAGGCGAACCCGAGGCCCACCACGAGCAATCCGAGCAGCTTGATCATGCGCCAAACGCCCTCATGCCTATGCCCGCCGCGGCCAACTCCCGCCTCAGTCGTCCCGCAAACGCGACGGCCTGCGGCGCGTCCCCGTGCAGGCAGACGGTATCGGCCTCGATCTGCACATCGCTTCCATCCGTCGCGCGCACCACGCCCTCGCGCACCATCCGCAACACCTGCGCCACCGCCAAGCTCTCGTCCTCGATGAGCGCATCCGGCCGGTTCCGCGGCGTCAGCGTGCCGTCGGCCCGATAGGTGCGGTCGGCAAACACCTCGCTCGCCACCGTGAGTCCGCGCTCACGCCCCGCTTGCAGCAGCGCCCCGCCTGCCAGCGCCCAAAGTTTCAACCGCGGGTCGACCGCGCGAATCCCCGCGACGATCGCCTCGGCAACAACACGATCCCGCGCCGCCAGATTGTAGAGCGCGCCGTGCGGCTTGACGTGCCCGATCGCACCCAGCGCCGCGAGCGCCGTCACCTGCGCGCGCACGAGCTCGGTGATCTCGGCCGGCGCGAGCCGCAACTCGCGGCGACCGAAGTTTTCGCGATCGGCAAATCCCGGGTGCGCCCCGACCGCCACGCCGTGCCGCCGGGCCAGCGCCATCGTCGCCTTCATGATGAAGGCGTCCCCGGCGTGGGCCCCGCACGCGATGTTCGCGGAAGTGATCAACGGCATCAGCTCGGCATCAAAACCGGCGCCTTCTCCCACGTCGCAGTTCAGATCGATTACTTTTGGAACGGGCCGCACGTCACCGAATCTTTCCCGCCAGTCCCTCGCGCAACAAGGCCAGACTGTGTTCGCGCGCCAGCCAGAGCTGATGGGCATCGCCGATCGAGACGCGCTCGAACCGGAGGAGGTCACCCGGTCGCAGTTGGGCAAGGCGCGGTTGGTCCACATTGATCACGTGCGCCAGTCGGGGATAACCGCCGATCGTCTGCGCCTCGGCCAGCAACACGATCGGCTGTCCGTCCGGCGGAAGCTGCACCGTGCCCGGCGCGACCGGCGCGGACACCAGCTCGGTCCCGATCTTCCGCAAAATTTTCGGACCGGCCAAGCGCATCCCCATACGGTCCGCCTGAGAGGTAACTTTCCACTCTTCGTCCCATGTGGATTCGGGAAATTCGTCGGCCTGCGCTCCCGCCAACACGCGCACCGCGGACGCCCCGTAGTCGGGTAAAATCCGCGGATCGAGCCACCAATGCTCGTCCGCTTGGCGCCGGACCGCGAAGCACGGCACCACATCCCCCGCCTGCAACGCCCGGCCTTGCCAACCGCCCAACTGCGCCCGCGCATACGTGCTGCGGCTGCCGAGCACCGGCGGCACATCGAGCCCGCCCGCGACCGCGAGGTAACCTCGGCAGCCCTTCACCGCCGGGCCAAACTTGATCCGCTGGCCCGTCGCCACCCGCAGCGGTCGCCACGCCGCGCACCCGGTGAAATCCGCCCCGCCGAGCGCGATCAGCCCGTCGTGTTGGAATTCGATTTCCGGCCCGATCAGGGTGAACTCCAGACCCGCCGCGTCCTCCGGATTGCCCACGAGCAGATTCGCCAACCGCAACGCCAGCGCATCCAACGCACCCCCGCTCGGCACGCCGGCAGCCCGCTGGCCTTCCCGCCCCAAATCCTGTACCGTCGTGAGCATCCCCGGACTCAAAATCCGCAGCCCCGGACCGCGCGCCCCGTCGGCCGAATCGCTTACCGGGGAAATCCGCCCGGGCCCGTCCGAGATCGCGCGGGCACCCGTGGCCGCGATGAACTTCACCCGATCTCCGACGCGCAAGAGCGAAGGCTCCGGCCGCCGTGCGTCAAAAAGTTGCGCGTCCGTTCGCCCGATCAACTGCCAGCCGCCCGGAGACGCCAACGGATAAACTCCCGTCTGCGCGCCGCCGATCCCCACCGATCCGGCGGCCACGTGCGTGCGCGGCGTCGGCCTTCGCGGGGTCGCCAGCTCGGCCGGCAGTCCGCTCAGGTAGGGAAAGCCGGGGGCAAACCCGATCGCTTGCACGCGATAGCCCGCTCCGGCGTGACGCACGATCACGTCCTCCTTTGCCAAACCCGTTTGCGCCGCCACGGCTTCGAGGTCCGGTCCGTCCGCGCCACCGTAATGAACCGGGAGCTCGACGATCCTCGCTTCCAGCATCGATTCTGTCGTCTGTGCGTTCCCGGCCAGCCGCACCCGTTCGATGATCGCCTCGCGCAACCACTCATACGGGCTGCCGTCTTCACCGCCGGTCCGGTAGGGATCGTAGAACACGGCCACGCTGCCATACGCCGGCACCACATCGATCACACCCGGCCAACACGCTTCGCGGATGCTCTCCGCCAGGTTCGTCACCGCCGCGAGCGCCGCATCGTCCAATCCCCCGTCAAGGCTGACAATCACGGCGGCATCCCCGAGCGGCGCGAACTTCATGGTCCCCTTGCTACTCACGTTGACGGTCCTGGGAAAACAAAAAACCCGCGCGGTCGAAACCGTCGCGGGTCGGAGAAGGTCGCCGGAATTTTCAGCGGACTTGGGCGAGCGGGGCCGCCGGCTTCGCTCCGGTCAACGGAGCAACGCAGAACTCGGGCTCGGGGCGACCCGTCGGCTTCGCCGCCGCGAGGCGGGGATTGGCCGCCGCCGCGCGCAGGTCGCGGGTGAACTCGGTGAGGACTTCGTCGCCGCCCGGTGCACCGGCCGCACGGTTGAGAAGGATCGTCGCGTTGTTCCGCAGGTCGGTCGCCTCGATCAACGCCACCCCCGTCGTGCCGCCGCTGCCGGCCACCATCGCGGTGTAGTTGCCCGCCGGCAGGGTGAGGATCATCGCCGACTCGAGACTGTTCGTCGGGGCGCCAAACAGACCGTTCAATTCCGGGTTGGCCACGGGCAGGCCGGTCGCGACCGAGACACCCGCGTCGTCGTTCGCGGCCACGACCCGGCCGCCGCCGTCAAATACCGTCAGCACCGGGTTCGCCAGAGCGCCCGCGACGCCGAACGCCGTCAGCGACGGCCCCTTCGCCGTGATGAGCATCCGCACCGGCTCGGCCCCGGTGATGCTGAAACCGGCGATGAGCACTTGGCTGCCCGTGCCGACGAAGCCGCGCGTCGAGACGTTGGCCACTCGGGTGCTCGGGAACTCCTCGGAGGCCAGCACTTGACCGCGGATTTCTCCGCTGCCGTAGACGTTGCTGTGAAAGTTAAGATAAGCGCCGCCGGTCAGCAGGCGCACCGGATCGCCGGTGTAGGCGATATTCAGGAAGGTGCCGGTGATCCAGTTGCCGTCACGCTGGTAGCTCGCCACCGTCTGAGCCCCGAGGTTGGTCGCCACCGGGCCGCTCACGCCGGGAGCGCCTTCATGAAAATGCGAAGCCGACAGCGTATTGGAGAAATTCAGCAGGCTCACCCGGAGATTCATCCGGTTGGTGCCGGGATCGTAGGTCATCACGGCCGCACCAAAAGCATCGCTGTTGATCGTCGCCGCCGGGAACGCCGCCTGTTCCTGCGCGAGGTTGATCGTCGCCACAAGCCGCTTTGGCTGGGCGATCAATTGCCCGCGGACCTCGCCGCCGGGAAACGCCGTCGTATGGAAATTCAGATACGCTCCGTTTTGCAGAAGCGTGAGCCTCGTCCCGCCGTAGACCAGGCCGCGGAAGGTCGCCGTGAGCGTCGTGCCGCTCCGCGAGTAAACCGCCTCGCCGCCGAGGTTGGTCACGACCGGGCCGTTCGCGCCGGCCGCACCCTCGTGGATGTGCGAGGCGTTCAGCGTGCTTGGGAAATCGCGGATACTCAGGACGAGGTCGAACGAGTTCGCCGCGACATCGTAGATCATGATGGCCGAGCCGGCCGACGCCGAGGCGTTGGTCGGCACTTCCTGCGCCGCGTTGATCGTGGCGCGGAATTCAACAATCTGTGCCTTCGCCGATAACAAAAGGGCGCACCAAGCGCCCGCGAGATACAGTGACCGGGTAATGTTTTTCATGGGATAAATTTCAAGCTGGCGCTTAGTGCGACGCTGGGCAACCGAGGTGGTATTTTTTTCTATTTTCCGCGTCCGCCCGGGAATGGTAACGGTTTGGTTAGAATTCGTGTCGCCATTTCGTGTCATCGAATCGCCATGTCGCCGGACTTACCGCATCCGTTCCCGCCCGGTAATCCCGGGCCGTGATACCGCGCAACATGGCCATCCGTTTCCATCTTGCGCGCGGCGACGGCCCCGCCGCGATCCGTGCCCTCGATCCGCTCTTTCGCGGTTCACCGGGCGATCCCGCCACGCTCGTCCTCTCGGCCCGGACGAAGCGCCTCGCCGGAGAAACCCCGGCCGCCCTCATCGATTTCACCGCCGCCCTCGCCGGCCTGCGCGAACCGAAGCCGGAGCTTTGGCTCGAGGCCAACGCCCTGCACAACAATCACGCCGCCGCCCTCGCCGATATCGAACTCGCGCTCACCCGCATCGGCCCCGCCCCCACCCTCGTCGCCCGTGCCCTCGACCTCGATTTGCAACTCCGGCGACCCGACGCCGCCCTCTCCCGCCTCGGCCGGCTCGCCGCTACCGCCGAGCGCCCGGAGATATTTCTTAAGCGCCGCGGCGATCTCCTCATCAGCCTCGGAAGGGCAGGCGAGGCCCGTGCCGCCTACGCTGAAGCCCTCGCCGCCGTCGGCCGCCTGCCCGCCTGGATTCGCACCGATGAACCGACCCGCCTCTTCATCGCGCAACTCACCGCCTTGTCCGCTGCCAACGATTGATTTCTCCCTCATGCCGCTCCGCCCTCCCCTCGCCCTGTGTGTTCTGCTCCCGACCGCGCTGGCCGCAGATGCCGCCACGACCATCGTGCGCGGCCCCTACCTCCGACTCGCCACCCCGACCGGAATGGTCGTGCGTTGGCGCACCGACACGACAGAACCGTCGGTCGTCCGCTTCGGCCTTGCCCAAGATCAACTCACGCGCTCCGCCAAGGCCGAGGGCGTGGGCACCGAGCACGTCGTGCAGCTCTCAAAACTCGAGCCCGCCACGCGCTACTTTTATGTGCCGGTCACGGGAAACGATAAAAGTAAACCCGGCGGCGAAGACTCGCCCCTCACCGGTCGGATCAACAGTTTCGTCACCCCGCCCCGGCCCGGTCCGGCCCGGCCCACCCGCGTCTGGGTCCTCGGCGATCCCGGCACCAAAAACGCCACCAAAGCCGCCGTGCGCGACGCCTTCATAAATTTTGCCGGCACCCGCCCCGCCGACCTCCGGCACATGCTCGGCGACAACGACTATCCCGATGGCACCGACACCGATTAACAGCAGGCCGTCTTCGACGTTTATCCCGAAACCCTCCGCACCACGGCGCTCTGGCCCGCCCTCGGCAATCACGACGGCAAGAGCGCCAACTCCGGCACCCAGTCCGGGGTCTACTACGACATCTTCACCCTGCCCACCCTCGGCCAGGCGGGCGGCGTGCCCTCCGGCACCGAGGCCTACTCCTCATTCGACCACGCCAACATTCACTTCATCTGCCTCGACTCCCACGATTCCGACCGCGACGCCGCCGGCCAGATGGCGCAGTGGCTTCGCGCCGAACTCGCCGCCACCACCCGCGATTGGATCGTCGCCTTTTTCCACCACCCGACCTACACCGAGGGCACCCACGATTCCGACAGCAGCCTCGATTCCAAAGGCCGGATGAACGACCTGCGCGCCAACTTTCTCCCCATCCTCGAGGCCGGCGGCGTCGATCTCATCCTCACCGGTCATTCCCGCGTCTACGAACGTTCCCACCTCCTCGACGGCCACTACGGCAAGAGCGACACCGGGATCCCCGGTTCATCAAGCAGGCCGGCGGCACCGGCCCGTTCACCAAGCCCCGCGCCCGCGCCGCCCGCTCCGGCGAGATCTCCGTCGTCACCGGCAGCGCCGGCCATGCCGGCGCCAAACCCG
>JBDNFZ010000590.1:0-2460 GCA_041689555.1 Opitutaceae bacterium
CGCGGCCCAATTACGCAGCTACCGGAACGGTGCTGGGTGCGATCGCCGGCGCGGTGATCGGTAACAACAGCGGCAGTCTCGGGAACAACGCCTGGCGCGGGGCCGCTTACGGTGCCGGGGCCGGTTTGTTGATCGGCTCGATCGCCGAGAATAACGCCCGCCGTCGCGAAGCCGCCGCCGCGCAGGCCGCCAACTTCGCCGCAGCCCAAGCCGCCCCTGCGGCCGCCGCGTCGACGACCGCGCAAGCGACCCAGCAGGCGACGACGATTATCAACAACAATTACTACAACACCCCCGCGCCCACCACGCCGATGACGCAGGCGAACACCCTTTTTGGCCGGAACTGAACCGCCCCGCGCGTTTCCCACCGACCACCTTTTCCAACCGAACCATGAAATCCACTCTCCGTTTCCTCGCTTTCGCCAGCGTCGCCGCGCCCGCCCTCTTCTTGGCCGGCTGCGCCACGGGCGTCAAAAATCCCTCGGGCGTGCCCGTCACCGAGATGAAGGCCGACGAACGCGGCTTCGTCGCCGGCACCGGCGTCGAATCCCAAGACCTTGTCGCCGTCACCGACAAGATGGCCCGCGGCGTCCTCGGCATCCCGGAGATCGCCGGCGCCAAGGTCACCCCGCGCATCGTGCTCGATCCCGTCGTCAACGAGACCCGTTTCCCGATCAACAAGGATATCTTCCTCACGCGTATCCGCACGCAGTTGAACGAAAAATCGATGGGCAAGGTCCGCTTCCTCGACCGCGAGATGATGAAAACCCTCGAGCGCGAGCGCGACCTCAAGCGCAGCGGTCAGGTCACGGCCAGCGCCGATCCCAACGTCGTCGAATTTCGCGGCGCCGATTTCTTTCTCACCGGCAAACTCCAGGGCCTGACGACCAAGACCTCCGCCGGCACGAGCGACTACGTGCTCTACAGCTTCCGTCTCACCGATGCGCGCACGAGCGAGATCGTCTGGGAGAGTTCTTCCGAGATCAAGAAACAGGGGCTCGAAGACGCGGCCTACCGTTGAGCCGGTCCGCGCGCCCGGATTTCCCGGCGGGTGTCGGCCTTGCGCCGCGCCCGCCTTTTTCATCCGCTCCACCTCTGATGTCGCCCCGCTCCGCATCCTCCGATTCCCGCCGGTTGGCCATGGTGCCGCTTGCCGCCGTCCTGCTGCTCGCGGGCTGCGCGACCGTGCCGGAGCGCGCGGCGATCCGCACCACCGGCGACGCCGTCGTGGACGGCAACGCCCAGCGCGCCGCCGCCCCGGTGCAGGATCGGGCGCTCTGGGATTTTCGCATCGCGGCCAGCGCCCTGCGCGCGGACAACGACGCGGAAGCCCGGCTTCGGCTCGATGCGGCGCTGCCGCTGGTCGGCGGTATTTTGGCCAACTCCGCCGACGCGAAACGCGCGCGCGGCCTCTTCGCCGCCGAGAGCGTGAAGACGTTTATCGGCGAGCCTTACGAGCGCGTGATGGCCTTCTACTACCGCGCCATCCTCTACTGGCGGGAAGGCCAGCCCGACAACGCCCGCGCCTGCTACCGCACAGGCCAGCTCATCGACAGCGACGCCGAAGCCGCCGAATACAAAAGCGACTACGTGCTCCTCGACTACCTCGACGGCCTCGCCTCGGCGAAACTCTCCGCCGACGGCTCCGATGCCTTCGCCCGCGCGCAGGCCAACGCAAAAGACCGTATCCTCCCGACCTACGATCCGGCGGCCAATGTCCTCATCTTCGCGGAATACGGCCGCGGTCCGCGCAAATACGGCGGCGGCGAATACGCCGAGGAGCTCAAGTTCTTCACCAAAGACTCGGCCGCGCACTCGGCCACCCTCGCCGTCGACGGCCGCATGATCGCACTGCCGGCCTACGACGACCTCAATTTCCAGGCCACGACGCGCGGCGGCCGCGCGATGGACCACATCCTCGGCGGCAAGGCCGTGTTCAAGCGCAACACCGATACCGTCGGCAACATCGCCCTCGTGGGTGCCGCCATCGCCGCCGACAACGCCTACCAACGCCGCCGTCGGCCCGACGGCTCGATCGAGACCGTCGGCAACCGCGACGCGCAGACCGCAGCCATCGCCCTCGGGGCGATCGGCCTCATCGGCAAACTCGCCGCGGCCGCCACGACGCCGCGCGCCGATATCCGGATGTGGGACAACCTACCGCAGCGCCTGAGTTTTGCGGCCGTGAGCCTCGCGCCAGGCACGTATCCCGCCACGCTGGAGTTTCAGGACGCCGACGGCCGCACGCTGCCGGCGCTCACGCAAACCCTGAATCTCCAGGTCGATCCGGCGGATCGCGACACCGTTGTATTTCTGAGCGAACTTAAGCGCTGACTGCGAGTCACACCTATCACCCCCGACGAATCCTGTTATGAAAACCAAGTCCCTCCCTCTCATCGCCGCGACCGCCGGCCTGCTCCTGTTCGCCGGTTGCGCCACCGCACCCGGCCCCTTCACGCC
>JBDNFZ010000591.1:0-2387 GCA_041689555.1 Opitutaceae bacterium
TCCCGAAACCCGGCGAAACCCGTCTCTTGCTCTCCGACCCGCTCACCGCACCGAGACCGGTTGCCGGCGAGCTTTAGAAGACGTCGTAACAGGGCGAGTTCACGGCCGACGGCTGGCGCTCGCTGGGGCGCGACGGGATGCTCGTCATCGAGCTCGCCGCCGCCGTCACGCTCGAAGGCGCCCTCGAGGTCGATCTCACTGGCGTCGACTGGCCGCGAGCGAGCACCGCCGCCGGGCGCGATACGAAGCTGCACTTTATCAATATGTTTTCCCATCCTAAGGGCGACCATCACGCCGAGGGCGGCGGCACCGCCCAGGACGCGTTGTGGACGCTCCGCGCGGGAGCATCGAAGGACGGGCAGCCACGCTACGGCGACATGTTCAAGGTGCTAGGCTCCTCGCGCGGCGCCAAACGCACACCCGAATCCGACTATCACGAGCACGACGTCGCCGCGCCCGCGGGCTGGAAATGGGATCCGGCCGCGCGCTACACCTTTCGCGTCACGTGGAGCCGCGCCCGCGGCACGTGGACCGTCGCCGTCAACGGTCAACCGCTCGCCGAACAGCCGTGGAAAAACCAAGTCTCGCCCCTGCGATACGTTTTTCTCGGCAAAGCCGGCGACTTTCAGAGCCTCCAGGGCCCGCTCTTCTCGAACCTCCGCGTCTACGCCACCGCCACGCCGCCCGTGTCAGCGATCGAACTCGACGCGCTGCACGTTTCCACGATCGAGGTCGATGGCTTCGTCCCCTACTATCGCGACCCGCGCCGCAACGCCCTCGCGATCGCGGCGAATCTGCACAAGGACGTCTTCGCGGCCGCACGCATTCCGTTTACCGGCCCCGCGGGCCGCTACACTCTCACGCTCGTCAGTCTCACCGAGCGCGATGGCGAATCCACCTACCGCGTGAAGCTCGACGGCCGGCTCCTTGGCGAGGTGCGAAACCCGCCAGCGATCGACGATGTCGAAGTGCGTCATGTGTGGCCCGCGATCGCGTTGCGCCCTGGCGTGGTGCTGCAGATCGAGTCGAACAGCGTCGCGAACGGGAAAGTTCCCGAAGGCGACGGCTTCGGCTATGCGCGCGGCCGCTGGCGGCAAATCGTATTCACACCCACAGCACTCATTCCTCCTCCATGAAAACAACCCTGCCCACCCTGTCGGTCCTCGCGATCGCACTCGTCCTCGCCAGCCCGCTCCTCGCCGCGCCCACTTCCGCTCCAGCACCGCCTCATGCGGCGCCCGTCTCCGCCGCGCCGACGCATGAGTTCCGCTCCGGCATCGCGTTGCTCGAAGCCGAGTCCGGCGAGGGCGGTTGGGAAAAATTATCGGAAGACGGTGTCGCCGTTATCCGCGCAGTGCAGGGCGCCGAGATGCGCTACCGCGTCAGATTCCCCGAACCCGGTTTTTACTTCGTCCACATGCGCAGCCACTACGCGGTGGGCATGAAGAACGCCAAGGGCGAAGTAATGGAAACGCACTCGACTAACGATACCCACCTGCTGGTGGGCGGCGCCCGGCTCTACGGGTCCGATTTGACCACCCGCCCCTATGGCATGCGTTGCCACAGTGCGACGCTCCGCTGGTGGCAACTCCCGAAAGGCCCGGGCGGCCACACCCCCGAAGCCATCAAGGAAAAGCCCGTGCAAGCCTACATCCCGGCCGCCGGCGTCTACGAAGTGCTGCTCCGCTACCGCAGTCCCGGCCTCGTGATCGACAAGCTCGCCTTCACGCGCGACGGAGTTAACCCCGCCGATACGGTCGCCGAAACCAAAGCGTCAAAGTAACCGCCCAGCGCGAAAACGCATCACGTCGCTCGCCGGAGCCCTTGTCCGCTGTCTTCGCTAGGCAAGGCCGCGACGCGCACGCGACCTGGCGTCACGTCATCCTGCAAACGACCGCGTCCAACTACCCGCACAGGCCGTTTCACGATTTCAAGCCGGGCAAGATTCGGAGGTATTCCGACCGGAACCCCGCCAGCGGCTACTTTTAAAAACCGATGGCCCGCATCGTGATCGACTTCGAGCCCCGGGGCCGAACGGGTTTCCGGATCCTAAAATCCAGGTGATACGTGACGCCGAGGTAGGAAGCCGGTCCTGAGACACGCCCTAGAACTGCGCGTCGAACGAAAGGATAAACCCGGGATCGGTCTTGAAATAGTAACCGTTATTCGATCCCGGCTTGAAGCCGACCGGCCCGACGTTCACGCGCGTGAGATTCTTCGCGTTGAGCGTGATCCGATACGTCGCCTCCGGTAGCTTAAAGCCGTAGCCCGCCATCACGTCGGCGCGGAAAAGTCCGTCCGACCGGGCCGGCTGGTTGTTGCGATACGTGCGCAGCGCATCGTCGCGCCAGATTACGCCGCCTCCGGGCAACAGCCTTTTAAGCGCA
>JBDNFZ010000592.1:0-7743 GCA_041689555.1 Opitutaceae bacterium
GCTCCAGCCCCCGGCCGATGCGCCCGCCGGCACCCCGCCGACGCGCCAAGTCGGCTTCTTGCCGTTCTACTCCCGCGAACAAAACGCCGACTTCATCAACGAGAACTTCATCTGGCCCTTCTTCGGCCACACCGAGCGCACCGCGCCGTTCCGCTACCGCGAGACCCGCTATCTCTGGCCGTTTCTCGTGCAGGGCCGGGGCGATGATCGCTACGTCAGCCGCTGGGGTCCGTTTTACACGCACTCGGTCATCAAGGGCTACGACAAGACCTGGATCGGCTGGCCTCTCTGGCGTCACGCCAAGTGGGAAGCCGACGGTCTCGCCCAGACAAAGTCCCAGCTCCTGTTCTTCCTCTACTCGTCCGTCCGGCAACGCAGCCTGAGCAACCCCAACGCCGCCCACGCCGAGAAGACCCATTTCTGGCCGCTCTTGAGCGCTTGGGACAACGGCGCCGGCCAACGCCAATACCAACTCCCCAGTCTTCTCGAAGTGTTCTTCCCCGGAAACGACACCGTCCGCCAGGCGTGGACACCCCTCTTCGCGCTTTATCGCTACGACCAGCGCGCGCCCGGCGAGATCCGCACCTCGCTTCTCTGGGACGGCATCACGTGGGAACGCAGCGAGCGCACCGGCCAGGCCGCGTTCAACTTCGGCCCGCTTCTGAGCGTGCGGCGCGCGCCCGCCGGCGACCGCATCGCCCTCCTTCTCGGGCTCGTCGGCCTGCGCCGCGCCCCCGGGCAGCGCGCTTGGCGACCCTTCTGGTTCGATTTTCCCACCGCTTCCCCTACCGTGCAAACGGCCGACTCCGCCGTCCGCTGACATGAAACAACTGAATCAAATTCTCGAAGGCTTCGGCAGCGCCGTGCAGCTCCTCTTCCAGTCATGCCGCTACATCGGCACGCTTCCCCGCCAGCGCGCCCGGTTCATCGAGCAGTGCTATCTCATCGGCTACACCACCCTCCCCATCGTCGCGATCCTCTGCTTCTTCATGGGCAGCGTGCTGGCGCTCCAGGCCGGCTATTCGATGGAGAATTTCGGCGCCAAGCAGTTTATCGGTTCGCTCGTCGGCCTCTCCTTCGCCCGTGAGCTCGGCCCCGTGATCGTCGCCATCTTGGTCGCCGGCCGCGTCGGTTCCGCCATCACCGCCGAGCTCGCCTCGATGAAGGTCTACCAGGAGATCGACGCCCTCGTGACCATGAACATCCCTCCCGCGCGGATGCTCGTGCTCCCGCGCCTCGCCGCCGTCCTCGTGATGATGCCGGTCCTCGCGATCATCGGCAATCTCATCGGCTGGTTCGGCGGTGCCATCGTCTCCAAATACGTCGATTCCATCGGCATCGAGCCCGAAGCCTACTTCGCCGCGCTGCGCCGCTTCATGGAATTCAAGGATGTCTTCACCGGCCTGGTAAAGGCCGAGATCTTCGGCTTCGTCGTCGTGCTGATCTGCTGCAGCATCGGCCTCAACACCCGCGGCGGCCCCCGCGAGATCGGCGCCTCCGTCACCCGGGCCGTCGTCACCTCTCTCATCGCCATCCTCGTGCTCGATTACTTCGTCACGAAAGCCCTGATGTGATGCCCGCCATGCCCTCTCCCCTCCATCGCAATCCCATCACCTCCGCCGAGAGTCCCGCCGTCGGCGTGACCATCGAGAAGCTCTCGAAAAACTTCGGCCGGCTGCAGGCGTTGAAAAACGTCTCCTTCGACGTCGAGCCCGGCGAGATCTTCGTGCTCATGGGCCCGAGCGGCTCCGGCAAGAGCGTCCTCCTTAAGCACATCGTCGGCCTTGAGCTGCCCTCCGCCGGCCGCGTGCTGATCGAGGGCCGCGACGCCACCGCCGAGGGCACTCTCGAAAGCGTTCGCATCGCCATGGTCTTTCAGGCCGGTGCCCTCTTCAACTCCCTCAGCGTCTATGACAACCTCGCCCTCTACCCGCGCGAACATCGGCTCGGCACCGAGCCCGTGATCCGCGAAAGGGTCATGCGCGCGCTCCAGATCCTCTCGTTGGAAAACTCCGCCACCAAGTTTCCCTCCGAACTCTCCGGCGGCATGAAAAAGCGCGTCGCCATCGCCCGCGCCCTCGTGATGGAGCCCCAGCTCATGCTCTACGACGAGCCCACCAGCGAGCTCGATCCCGTCATGGCCGCCACCATCAGCGAGATCATCGCCACGCTGAAGGACGAATACCACGTCACCAGCATCGTCGTTTCCCACGACCGCGAGCTTGCCCTCGGCATCGCCGACCGCATCGGCATCCTCATGGGCGGCGCCTTGGTCTACCTCGGCCCCCCCGCCGACCTGAAGTCGCCGGCCGATCCGCGCCTCGCCGATTTCTTTCACCCGCAGATCGACCTGAAAAATCCGCGTTTCAAAAATCTCGAAACCTGACCGCCCTCCCCTGTTCACATTTTATCCGAGCCACCACCATGAATACCGCCCAACAATCCGCCCGCGTCGGCCTCTTCTTCCTCCTCGGCGTTGCCCTCACCTGGGTGACCTGGGAGACCCTCAGCGACGGCAAACTCTTCAAGAAAAACGGCTACACCCTCATCGCCGGCTTCGAGAACCTGAGGGAACTCAAACAGGGCGACGAAGTCCGTCTGGCCGGCGTCAAGGTCGGCGCGGTCGCGCAGACGCGCCTCGCCGGTCGCCGCGCCGAGGCGGTCCTCCGCATCGACCCCGGCGTCCGCGTCGCCGCCGACGCCACCGCCTCCATCGTCATGGCCGGCCTCATCGGCACCAACTACATCGGCCTCGACCTCGGCACCCCGGGCGCCCCGGCGCTCGCCGACGGCGCCGAACTCCGCACCAAAGTCACCCCCGATCTCAACGCCATCATGAGCGACCTCGGCAACCTCGGTCAGAAACTCGACGGCGCCCTCTCCTCCCTCACCGCCAGCATGGGCGGCGACGCCAATAACCCCGGCCTCTTCCAGAAACTCGACCGGCTCGTCACCGACAACTCCGCCAAGATCGACACCACGATGACCAACCTCGCCTCCGTCACCGAGAAGTTGAACAAGGGCGAGGGCACGCTCGGCCGCCTGATCAACGACTCCACCGTCCACGACCAACTCGTCGCCACCGTCATCGAGATCAAGGGCGTGGCCACCGAGGCGAAAACCTTCGTCGCCAACGCCCAGGCCATCGTCGACCAAGTGAAGATGGGCAAGGGCACGCTCGGCGCGCTCATCTTCGACGAGACCGCGGGCAACGACATCAAGATCGTCGCGGCCAATCTCCGCGATATCTCCCAGAAACTCGCCAAGGGCGAGGGCACGCTCGGCAAGCTCCTGAACGACGACAGCCTCTACCTCGGCGTGCAGAGCACCCTCAAAAAGGCCGACCGCGCCATCGACGGTCTCGGCGACACCGGCCCGATCACCGCCGTGGGCGTCGCCGCGCAGGTTTTGTTCTGATCCAACGGCCGTAGGGCATGGGCCGCATGGGCTTTCTGCAGAACCGACCGGCGGCCGGTTTTTAGACGCCGAACCAAGCCCGACCAGCGGTCGGGCCTACAGCCGAAAAACTACCGCGACCGGTCTCAGACCTTCGGACCGCCCTGCGCGAGATTGCGCGCACGCAGGCGCAGGCCGTTGAGACGAATGAAGCCCGTTGCGTCGCTCTGGTTATACCAGCTCTTCACGCCCTCCATCGACGCGATCTTGTCGTCGTAGAGCGAGTATTTCGACTTCCGCCCGCAGGTGATGATATTGCCCTTGTAGAGCTTGAGGCGGACCGTGCCGGTGACGTAGCGCTGGCTCTCGTCGACCATCGCCTGAAGCATCTCGCGCTCGGGCGCGAACCAGAAGCCGTTGTAAACGAGTTCGGCGTATTTCGGAATGAAACCGTCGCGGAGGTGCAACACCTCGCGGTCGAGCGTGAGCGACTCCACCTGCCGGTGCGCCTGCATCAGGATCGTGCCGCCGGGGGTCTCGTAGACGCCGCGCGACTTCATGCCGACGAAGCGGTTTTCCACGAGATCGACGCGGCCGATGCCGTGCTTGCCGCCGAGCTTGTTGAGCGTCTTCAACACGCCGCCGGGGGTGAGCTTCTTGCCGTTCACGGCGACGCAATCGCCCTTCGCAAAATCGAGTTCGACGTATTCGGCCTTGTCCGGCGCGTCTTCCGGCGAGACGGAGAGCTTGAACATGCCCTTGTTGGCCTCGGTCGTCGGATCGAACCACGGGTCCTCGAGAATCCCGGCCTCGTAGGAGATATGGAGGAGATTGCGGTCCATCGAATAGGGCTTCTTGAGCGAAGCTTCGACGGGAATTTTATGCTTCGCGCAGTAGGCGATCATCTCGGCGCGTCCGGGGAACTCGGCGCGATAATTCTCCATCTTCCACGGCGCGATGATCGTGAGCTGCGGCGCGAGCGCCATGTAGGTCAGCTCGAAACGGCACTGGTCGTTGCCCTTGCCCGTGGCGCCGTGGGCGACGGTGTCGGCCTTTTCCTTCTTTGCGATCTCGACCTGCGCTTTGGCGATGAGCGGGCGGGCGATCGAGGTGCCGAGGTAATACTGCCCCTCGTAAATCGCGTTGGCGCGGATCATCGGGTAGATGAAGTCGCTCGCGAATTCCTCGACGAGATCGAGGGTGTAGTGCTTCGACGCGCCGGTTTTGAGCGCCTTCTTGTCGAGGCCCTTCAACTCCTCTTCTTGGCCGACGTCGGCGGCGAAAGTGACGATCTCAGCGTCGTAAGTTTCTTTGAGCCACTTGACGATGACGGACGTGTCGAGGCCGCCCGAGTATGCGAGGACGATTTTCGTGGATGGAACTGTTTTAGGGGTGAAAGGGAGACTACTTCTTCGCCGCCTTCGCGAGCAACGCCATGATGGCTTTCTGCGTATGCAGGCGGTTCTCCGCTCGGTCGAAGATGATCGAGCGCGGATTATCGAGCACCGCCTGCTCCACTTCCTCGCCGGTGTGCGCGGGGAGGCAGTGCATGAAGAGCGCGTCGCGCTTGGCGGCGGCAAAAAGCTCGGCGGTCACCGCGTAGGGCGACATCTGGCGGATACGTTCCGTCTTCTCCTCCTCCTTGCCCATGCTCACCCACACGTCGGTGTAGACGACATCGGCGTCCTTCACCGCCTCGTAAGGATCGGTCGTGAACTGATAGGAATCCTCCGCAAAACCCTCGTGCCTGAGCTGCGCCTTGATCTCGGCGCCGGGGGCAAACTCAGCCGGACCGGAGAGCGCGAGCTTCATTCCGAAAAGATTGGCCCCGAGAATCCACGAGTTGGCCATGTTGCAAGCCGTGTCCCCGAGAAACGCGATCTTCCGCCCGCGCAGCGCACCGAGGAGGTCATCGCCCTTGGCCCAGCGCTCGATCATGGTGAAGGCGTCCGTGTAGATTTGGCACGGGTGCAGGAAATCCGTGAGCGCGTTGATAACCGGCACGGTCGCGGAGGCCGCGAGGCGCTCGACCTCGGCGTGATCATACGTGCGGACGACCAGCCCGTGCACGAAACGCGAGAGCACCTTCGCCGTGTCCTCGACGGATTCGCCGCGTCCGAGTTGGATATCGTTTTTATTCAGGAACAGAGGATTGCCGCCCAGTTCGTGGATCCCGACCTCGAACGAGACCCGCGTGCGCGTGGAGGTTTTGGAAAAAATCAGCGCCCACGTCTGCCCCGCGAGCACGCCCGGGGACTGCCGACCGCGGTTGGCCTTGAGTTCGCGGGCCAGCGCGAAGACATCGCCCAGTTCGTGGGCCTTGAAGTCCGTCTCCTTGAGGAAGTGTCTCATCGCGAAAATAAAAATCTAGGGCGGCATCACCGCGCCGCACGAGAGAAAAACCCCTTCAACGCGCCGCCAGCGCTTCGCGGAAAATCTCCACCGCACGCACAAGTTCTCCGGCGCTTGCGTTGAGCGGCGGGAGCAACCGCACCACGTTGCCTCCGGCGGGTGCCGCGAGCAGGCCGCGTTCGGCGAGCGCCGTGATCCAAGGCGCGGTCTCGGTTTTCATCTCGATGCCGACGTGAAAGCCCCGGCCGCGCACCTCGACGATGTGCGCGGGAAATTTTTGGGCGAGCACGCGGAGTTCGCCGATCCACGGACCGCTTTCGCGCCCGACGTGGGCGAGGAGTCGCTCGCGCTCGATCACATCGAGCACGGCCAACCCCGCCGCGCACGCGAGCGGAGTGCCGCCAAACGTCGTGCCGTGCATCCCCGGCTGGAAAAGATCCGAGGCGCGCTCGGCCGTCCAGACCGCCCCGATGGGAAAGCCGCCGCCAAGGCCCTTGGCCATCGCGATCCCGTCGGGCCGGATACCGGCGTCTTCGAAGGCGTAAAACGTGCCCGTGCGCCCGATGCCGCATTGCACCTCGTCGAGCAGGAGGAGCAGATTGTGCCGATCGCACAGCCGGCGGAGGCCGATGAGAAACTCCGGCGTGCAGGGATTGATCCCGCCGTCGCCTTGAATGCTTTCGACCAGAATCGCCGCCGTATCCCCGTCGATCAGTGCGGCGAAACTCGCGAGGTTGTTGAGTTCGCCGAACAAAAATCCGGGGACGATCGGGCGGAATCCTTTCTGTATCCGTTCCTGCGGGGTGGCGCTCATGCCGCCAAACATCCGGCCGTGAAAACCCTTCTTCGCGCCAATGATCTTGTAACATTTGGCCTCTTCCCCGCCCGCTTTGCGCACGCCGTGCAGGCGCGCGAGCTTGATCAGCGCCTCATCGGCCTCGCCGCCGCTGTTGCAGAAAAACACCCGGCCCGGTCCCGCGTAGCCGATCAGGCGGCGCGCTAGCTCGGCCTGGTTGGGGTGGCGGAAGAGATTGCTCGTGTGGATCAGCTCGGCGGCCTGACGTTGGACGGCGGCGACCCAGTGCGGGTGGCAATGACCGAGTGCGCTCACGGCGATTCCCGAGGTAAAATCGAGATAGTCGCGCCCTTGATCATCCCACACCCGCGTGCCGAGTCCGCGCGTGAGCGTGATCGCGGCGCGCGCGTAATTCCTCATCACATGGGCGTCGTAGAGTTCGGCCGTGGCCGTGCGGACGATTGAGGGAGGACTCATGGCGGATGGCGAATTGCGGATCGCGGACTGCAGAATCCGGACTACTGACTGCGGATTGCGGATTGTGGACGACCAAAATTCGAAGCGGGGAAGTCAGCGTCTGCGTGCGATCAATCCGCACTCCGCAATCTCCACTCCGCAGTCAAAAAATCACCCGTGGACGATCTCGGTGCCGATCCCCTTGTCGGTAAAAATCTCGAGCAACAACGAGTGCGGCAGGCGCCCATCGATAAAGTGGACGCGCTGCACGCCATCTTCTAGGGCACGCACCGCGCTGCCGACCTTGGGTCTCATACCCTTGTCGATCACGCCCCTCGCCTTGAGCGCCTCGACCTGGCTGATCTTGAGCGTGGAGATGAGGGTGGCGGGATCGGGCGGCGCTGCCAGCAACCCGGGCACGTCGCTCATATAGACCAGTCGGCGTGCGCGCAACGCGCTGGCAACGCGGCCCGCGACGAGGTCCGCATTCACGTTATAGGGTTTGCCGTCGTAGCCCTCGGCCACGGGCGAGATGACGGGGATGAAGCCCTCGGCGATCTCCTTCTTGATGAGCTTCACCTTAACTTCGGTGACTTCACCGACGAAACCGAGATCGACCGTGTTGCCATCGTCGTCCGTCGTGAGTTTCTGGCAGACCAACACACTGTCACCGGGCAGACCCTTCGGCTTGCCCCGGGCCGTGACGATCGCAGCGCACACGTCCTTGTTGACGATCTCGTCGA
>JBDNFZ010000593.1:0-3223 GCA_041689555.1 Opitutaceae bacterium
GACGCGGAGGACCCGTAGTAGTAGGCCAGCGGCTCGATCTGCGCGGTGAAATCCTCGTCGGGGATCTGGTGCAGGCCCATGGCCTGAAACGCCGCAAACTCCTTCGCGCTCCACGCCGTGCCGTCGCCGCGGCGCTTGAGCGCGTTGATCGCGAGCATACGTCTGAATACGGGTTCGGGTTGCTGTGAGGGGATAAGAGCCCGACATTTCACCCCGCCGCTGCGGGAGTCGGGGTCGGTGTCTGCGTCTGCGTCGGCGTCGGCATCGGAGTCGGAGTCGGGGACATATGATAACATCTGTTTACTCGTGAAAACATATGTTAACATCTGTTTGCAGATGTCCGGTGGAGGCTCCGGGTAGACGCTGCGTTTGGCTCTGCCCTTCTCCCATCGGTTGATGATGAGATATGCCTTGGAGTTGACCGAGTAAGCGAAGAGCAGCCCGGCTTTTTCGCACTGGGCGAGTAAGCGTGAAATCTCGGCTTCACGGACCTTTGCCAATTGCAACGGGAAGAGACGCGCACGAATGAGCGCGGGGTTGGCAGAGTATCGGCCGAAGTCATCGACACGGTTGAGCAACCGCCGGAAGAACACCTCGCCGATCCAAGACAGGGAATTGACCCCCTCGCTTTCGATGGCGGCTTCGCGGATGTAGCGGTTAGGCATGGTTTGCCTCCAAGGAATTATTTTGGACGGTCATAAATTCAGAATAGTTTTTGTTGTTCACCTTGGGGTCGGCGGGCGTGGAGTTTGGCGGCGAGCCAATCGGGGGTCATCACGACGTCGCTCGGAGTCATGGCGATGATCTGGTGTATCTCCTCAAAAAGTGCGGGGAAGTAGGGCGTGGTGAGGAGCCAGAAACCGTAGCCCTTGCTCAACCGATTCGACGGGATCACGGCGCGCTTCTCGCCTCGGCCGTCGGACAGGAAACCGACGGGCAGGGGGCAGCGGGAGAGGTGGGCCTCGGTGTCGGCCTGCGACCAGATGCCGGAGGGGTCGATGAGGTGGGAGCTCATGGCGTGCGGGCTTTTTCATCGGCGCGCCATTCGCGGACGCGGCGGTCAATAGTTCGACGCACTGCGGGCCAGAGCGCGGCGGAGATTTCGACGTTGTCCCCTTCGGATTCAAGGCTGCTGAGGTCGACCAAAATGATCGTCGCTGGGGCCGGGTGGAAGTCTACTCGGAAACCCGGTTGGTCCAGAAGGGTTCCATGGGTCGGGCGGCTCATGACTGCCTCCCTTCAAGTTTGGCGAGGGCGGCTTCGACTTGGGGCCAGCGGAACAGCACGCGAGAGCCCAGTTTGACGCGGGGGATATTGCCGAGGCGGACGTGATTCCTGATCGAGCGGGGGCAGATTCCAAGGACGTGGGCGAGCTCGCGCTCGTTGAGGAACACGGGCGGGCGAACGCGGAGTTCGTCCGATAGGACGAGAGCGCTACGTCGCGGCTTTTCGGCGGGGAGGATGCTGCTGGCAGGAGGATTCTTTGGCATTTTCATTTTTGGTTGTGGGTTGCTGCTTCACGCCTCCCCCTATGGGAGGTCTGCCGTTGGAAGACACCCGAACCCCGCCCGCTGCCAAGTTGTGCCGCATCGCCGGGAACGAAAGTGCATGCTTTCCGGCGATAAATCGTAAAAAGGGGCGTGCCGTGCATGGTCGGATGACAACCCGATGCAGTCCGGGAGAGGTTCCGGCCTAGCCGCTGGCCGTCCTGCGCGCACCGCTGCGATTCCACGGGCGGAGACGGGCCCGAAGTCGCCGGTGGTGGCCGGCTCGCGACGCACCGACCGGATCAACCGAAGGTTGCCGGTCGAAGAGTGTTTCCGGGCGAGCTACGATGCGTTGAACGCAAATCTGCGGCCTGAGGCACACTGATTCCGCGCGAGATTCAGGGGGAATATTTAATCGCGAGGGCGGTGTTGCGGGGGTAGAGGGCGGCGTTGGTGACGACCACGGATTGCGTGTGGGTGGCGTTGTCGGCGGGTTTGGCCGCGGCTCCGGCGGCGGGTTGAAGGATGATCGCATCCGCGCCCAAGCCGGCGCCCTTCATCTGCATTTTCTGATACATTTCGCCTTCGTTGGCGAAGACACCGCCGATGGCAGACACGTAACCGATTTCCAGATACGCGCGCGCCGGCGGTGACTGGAGAATCATCACGTGCTCGGTCGGGACGGCCGGATAACGGGTTGGCCCCATGGGAACCGCAGTCCCCCAGGTATTGATCGAGGTGCACCCGGTGGTGAAAAGTGCGGCCGCGAGTGTCGCGAGGATGAGAAGTGAGCGCATGGCGTGTAGTGCTGTTATTTGGATTCAGACGCCAGTATGGTCTTTTCCAGTGCCGCGAGTTCTTCGAGAGTCATTTCCGCGAGGGGTTTCGTTTGCTTCGCGGGTGCCGGTGGCTCTGCGGCAAGTTTTTTCACATGGTCAATCTCCGCCGAAAGGTCGGCCGGAATAGAAAGCCAGCCTTTTGCCAAAATGTTTTCCGGTCGATTGCCAAATTGCTTAGTCGGGATCAGGACGTGGGCCAATTCATGAACCTCGCCCGTCTTGGTGTTGAGGCGGTAAAGGCGGCGCTGGGTGCTGTCATTCGCAGCAAACCCGGAAATGATCTGGTAGGTGCCGGCATCGGGGCCAATGAGTTCGCGGAGTTCTTGGGTGATCTTTTCAGGCGACGCCGGAGCCGGAGGGGAGGCAGGAGGCTGGGCGGGCGGCGGCGTGGGTTTCTCGGCCGCTGCGTTGGTTGCCGGACCAGTCGTTTCTTGCGGTCCGCACCCGGCGAGGGACAGTGCGAGAGCGGTGAGGAGGAGGCGCATCATGGGTGCCTTATGGTTCGGGGCTCGGCGGCGAGCGAGTGTTTAGCGGCGACGGCTTAAAGGCAACTGGCTCAAGACGCGATGCGGCCTTATGTGCTGAGGTTGGATGCGGTCCAACGCGGTCGGTGATTTCGGACGTGCCGTGTTTATGCGGTCATTGGACCTCGTAGACTTCGACGAGAGCGTCACCGGCGGCTCCGGTCCCGGCGACTTGCGCGGTGTAAGCGCCGGGCTCAAGCGTCACCAACAGCACGGCGTCCCTGCCTCCGGCGGCCAGCGCGAAGGCACCGACTTGGCTGGCGGCGGCCGGAATGTCGGCGGCGTTGGCGGCGGCGCCCCAGTTGTCGTTGGTGGCGATGACGGAAGGGCCGGAGAAGAGGGTGAGGGATGGATCGGCTTGTGCGTTGGTCAC
>JBDNFZ010000594.1:0-1907 GCA_041689555.1 Opitutaceae bacterium
CGTTCAGCATCCTAGAAATTCAAAAACACATCCACCATGGCTTACACGCTCCCTCCCCTGCCCTACGCCCTCGACGCCCTCGTCCCGCACATCGATGCGAAGACGATGGAAATCCACCACGGCAAGCACCACCAGGCCTACATCACCAACGCCACGAATCTCCTGAAGGATCACGCCGATCTCGCCGCGCTCGACGTCAACGTGCTCATCGCCGATCTCTCCAAGGTGCCCGAGGCCATCCGTGGCGGCCTCCGCAACAACGCCGGCGGCCACAGTAACCACGCCTTCTTCTGGACCATCCTCGGGCCCGGCAAAGGCGGCGCCCCCAAGGGCACCCTCGGCGCCGCCATCGAGGCCCAGCTCGGCGGCTTCGCCAAGTTCAAGGAAGACTTCGCCAAGGCCGGCGCCACCCGTTTCGGCTCCGGCTGGGCTTGGCTCTACGTCACCGCCGACAAGAAACTCACCGTCGGCTCGACCGCCAACCAAGACAGCCCGCTCATGGGCACGGCCGTCGCCGGCATCGAGGGCGAGCCCGTCCTCGCCTTGGACGTCTGGGAGCACGCCTATTATCTCAACTACCAGAACCGTCGGCCCGATTACATCGCCGCCTTCTGGAACGTCGTTGACTGGGACGCCGCCGAGGCGAACTACGTCGCCGCCATGAAGTAACCTTGCCACCGGTTAAGACAGAAAAGCCGCACCGTTTCCGGTGCGGCTTTTTTTCGGCCTGCGGCGGCGACTCCGCACGCTACGGGGCCCAGACGTTGGCGTTCAAGGTCGAGCCCAAGCTCGTTGGGCTGATCGGCGTGCTCTTGCCCGTCTCGGTGTCGAGGATGCACACCCGGCTCGCGGTCGCCGTGCGCGCGGTGTAGACGAGATGCCGGCCATCGGGGAGCCAGTTTGGCTCCACACCGTCGAACGGCGCTTTTGAAACCTGCTCGCTCGCCCGCTTGGAGAAATCGTAGACCGCGATCTGGAAATTTCTCCCTACACGGATCGTGAAGGCGATCTTGTTGGGGTTGGTCCGGCTCCAATCCGGCTCCGCACAGTAGCTGCTGATTCCAGAGGTCAAGCGGGTCGGCGCACCGCCGTTGACCGGCATGGTGTAAAGTTGCGGACCCGGCTCGCTCGTGAAGACGAGCCGCGTGCCGTCGGGCGAGAAACACGGCGAGGATTTCACCGCATCGGAGCGGGTCTTGCGGGATACGCCGCGACCCTGCGCGTTGCTGACGTAGACCTCCGGCGTGCCCTCGCCGCTGAGGATCATCGCCACTTGCTGACCGTTCGGACTGAAGCGCGCGCCGCTGTTGGTGCCCTTGAAACTCACGAACGTCGTCCGTTGAAGGGTTCCGAGATCGAGGCTGAAAATATCCGGAAAGCCCGATTTGTAGAAACTGGTGTAGAGCAACCGCGAACCGTCCGGCGACCAGCGCGGGCTCATGGAGATCGAGTTGTCCCGGGTGATCTGCTTCACCTCGCCGAACATCAGGTCGCCGGTGTAGATTTCTTTCTTGCCGGTGCGCTCGTTGATGAAGGCGAGCTTGGCCGCGAAGTAACCGCGCAGACCGAGACCGTTGGTCTTGGCGACCGCGACGTCGGCGGCGCGCAGCAGGGCGTTGCGGGCGCTCGCCCCCGTCACGACTTCGGATGCGACCGCGGTGCCGCTCGGGGATCGCGTGATGTCGACCCGCACCTGCGTCGGCGTGACGGCGCTAAATTTGATGTCGAAGGCGTGGCCGCTGGCGACGAGCCGGTAACGCCCGTGGGTGCCGAAGGCCTGGAGCGCGAGGGCGTTTAACTCGGGCGTGTTGGCCGAAACGCGGACCGGAAGGGTTTTGTTTTCGGACAACACCTCGACGGTGCCGATGTCGCGCTGGGCGTGGAGCGACACGGCGGCCGCGAGGACA
>JBDNFZ010000595.1:0-2771 GCA_041689555.1 Opitutaceae bacterium
CAGCGCCTGAGCCACCACCACCGTCTCGGGAATGAAGTGGGTTTCCGACATGAGCTGCTCGACGAGCACGTTGTCCTGGTCGTTGGCCTTGGCCTTGAGCAAATCGCGCCGACGCACGAGACCCACGATGTCGTCGATGTTGCGGCCGTAGACCGGCATCCGGCCGAAGGGCAGGCTGGGCAACTCGCGGAAGACATCCCCCACGCTGGCCGTCCGCCGCAGCCCGGTGATGACGGTGCGCGGAGTCATGATTTCGCTGACGCGGACGTTATCGAGCGAAAGGGCGTTGGCGATGATGCGCGATTCGCTCTTGGTGAGGGTGCCCTGCTGGGCGCCGCGCTCGGCCAAGAGCAGGATTTCCTCGTCGGAGCGGTGCTGCTCGGGGACGCCGCGGATAAAGAGCCGGACGATACGGTTACAGACGTAGGTGATGGGCAGAAGCGTCCGGCGCAGCCACCAGATGGGGTATACCGCGTAGGGTTGGAGGGACTTCCGGTAGGTGACGGCGAGGCTCTTCGGGAGGACTTCGGAAAAGATGAGGATCACGAGAATGAGCGCGCCTGAAAGGACGCCGACCATGAGCTCGTCGAATAGTTTCGCAGCCATCCCGCCGATGACCATCGAGCCGAGGGTATTGGCGATGGTATTGAGCGTGAGGATCGCCGAGATGGTCGATTCGACCTCGTGCTTGATGGTCTCGAGGCGCAAGCCGCGACGGGGCCGGGATTTTTTCAGGCCCTCGATGTCGGCGACGGTGGTGCTGAGCACGATGGCTTCCAACATCGAGCAGATGAAGGACAGGCCGACGGTGAGGATGATCGTGAGCACCAGCCATTGCATCGGCTCAGTCTAGGCAGCCCGCGTGGGTGGCGAACAAATAGTGCGGGGCGCAAGCCGGGCAAAAGAGCCTTGCGGCACCCGTGCGGCCCACGCCTAGTTGAGGCGATGAGCCAACTCCAGCGCACGCCCTTGAGGGATTTTCATGCCGCTCACGGCGCCCGCTTGGTCGACTTCTCCGGTTGGGAAATGCCGGTGCAATACCGGAGCATCCTCGAGGAACACAAGGCGGTCCGCCGTGCGGCCGGTTTGTTCGACGTCAGCCATATGGGCGAGGTCGATGTGCGCGGGCCCGGGGCCGGGAAGTTTCTGAATCACCTCGTCACAAACGATGTCGCCAAGCTCTTCCCGGGCCGCGTGCTTTATTCGCCGATGTGCTATCCGACGGGCGGCGTGGTGGACGACTTGCTGGTCTACATGCGGGGGCCGGACGATTATTTTCTCTGCATCAACGCCGGCAACATCGCCAAGGACCTGGCTTGGATCCGCGAGCAGGCGGCGGGCTTCGCGGTCACGATTACGGATCGCTGCGCGGATTACGCTCTGCTGGCGGTGCAAGGGCCGAAGGCCGTTGATATCGTGCAAACGCTCACCGGGACGAAGCTCGGCCTCATCAAATACTACCATTTCACCGAGGGCACGGTCGCGGGGGTCAACTGCCTGATCAGCCGCACCGGCTACACCGGCGAGGACGGGGTTGAGCTTTATCACGCCTCTGGCGACGCCGTCGCTCTGGCCGAGGCGCTCATGGGTGCGGGCGCGCCGCACGGTCTGGAACTCGCCGGGCTGGGCGCGCGCGACAGTCTGCGGCTTGAGGCCGGTTATCCGCTCTACGGGCACGAGATCACGCAGGATATTTCCCCGCTCACCGCCGGGCTGGGTTGGACGGTGAAGTTGGAGAAGGGCGCCGATTTCGTCGGTCGTGCGGCCCTGCTCGCCGAAAAGCAAAACGGCGCCCCGCAAAAGGTGGTCTTCTTCAAGACGGGCGACCGCCGCATCGTCCGCGCCGAAACCCAAGTGCTCGGAGGCGACGGGCAAATCGTAGGCCGCGTGCTCTCCGGCACGCTCTCGCCGATCCTCAGCGAGGCGATCGGGTCAGCGCTTGTGGCCACCGCCGCCGCGACCGGACCGCTGACGGTGGACATCCGCGGCACGGCGATCCATTTACACCTCGTCAAACCGCCCTTCGTCCCCTTGAAGAAAGCAATATGAGCAACGTCCCCGCCACCCTGCGTTACGCTAAATCCCATGAATGGCTCCGGACTGAGACCGATGGTTCCGTGACCATCGGGATAACCGACTACGCGCAAGCCGCGCTTGGCGACATCACCTTTGTGCAGTTGCCCAAGGTGGGCGCGACGCTCAAGGCCGGCGAAACCTTCGGCGTCGTTGAGTCGGTGAAGGCCGCTTCGGATCTTTATCTGCCGGTCGGCGGCACGGTCGTCGCCGTCAATTCCTCGCTCGATAGCAAGCCCGAGACCGTAAACAGCGCGCCCTACACGGACGCATGGATGGTGAAGCTCATGCCGACCGAAGCCGCGGCCAGCGCGTCGCTCCTCGATGCCGAGGCTTACACGGCGTTGCTGGGCTAAGCGGAAGCCGGTGTTTTTCGACTGAAGGCCCGACCGCTGGTCGGGCTTTGGTTCGACTTAAAAACCGACCGGCGGTCGGTTCTACAGGAAAGCCGCGAGTCCGATTATTTCCGGGCGTTGGAGTAACCCCACGCGCGGCCTACGCGTAAAAAAGCCCGCTCGGCAGCAAGCGCGAGCGGGCCGGAGTTTCAGGCGTGCGGCCCGATTACTTCGAGGCTTTGGCGGTCTTCTGGCGAAGACCGTTGTTCAGAATGCGCTTCCGGAGACGGAGACTCTTCGGGGTGACCTCGAGGAGTTCGTCGGCGGCGATGTATTCGATCGCGCGCTCGAGGGACATCTTGG